>NZ_JBWJVK010000032.1:0-29936 GCF_056428945.1 Flavobacterium sp. GNP010
AACACAGGTTTCATTGTTCGGCTTGCAGCCGCAACGAAACCTTATCTGTTGTAGGTAGGTTTTTTAAATAACGAATTATGGAAGAAAAAGAAAAAGCAAAGAGTTTATATGATAAATTCTATAACAAAAATACTGTATGGATTGATGAAGAAAATTTTTATTCATCTCCAAAAAAAACAGTAGAATGTGCATTAATTGCAATTGATGAAATTTTAGAAAATGTCGATTATTTTTTTACTGAACTAAAAAAAGACGGGTTGCCCAATAAATTTACCGATGAAATAGAATATTGGGAAGTTGTAAAAGAGGAACTATTAAAATTATTACCTGCGTAACTTTGGCTACAAAGTTGAGAAAACTTACCTACAACTAGTATATATACGAAACAAACCTTCGTTTATACACCCATATTTGGGTAGATTGGCGAAGGTTTGTCTCGCTTTTTGTTTTTTCAAATATAGTAAATTTCTCTTATAAATCATCAAACGACTTTTAATTTGTTGAGTACTTTTCGTACTTAAAATATCGATGTTAAACACTACTGTATTTATTAAAATTGTATCTAAAATAAGTGCTGTTTCGTTTTATTTACAATAAAAATCGTATTAAGGCTTTATCTGAAACAAAAAAACATAAAAAAAACCATTGCCTTACTTTTTCAAGTCTTGCAATGGTTTTTACATTATAAAATAGAATAGTACTATTTCATTTTTTGCCTTTTTACAGGTTTTTCTGTAGCTTCGGTTTTGTTTTGAAGTACATAATTAGCTATTAGTTTTTCGATCAATTCGTCTTTAGTCAAGTGATGGAAAACCGTTTTTATTTTATTTTTTAAGTCTGGATTTACTTCATGGTTGGGTTTGGTTTTGAATATTTGTTTGGCCCATAATAAAGTATTGTTTTCTTCAATGCTAGCAACGGTAGGTTTTTTGAACTGGGTAAATTGTATTCCTAATTCTTTTTCGAAGTCGGCAATTTCAGCTACTTCTTCAGGTTGTAAAACCGTTAATGAAAGCCCCTTTGCTCCTGCCCTTGAGGTTCTTCCGCTACGGTGTACATACGCTTCATACACATCTGGTAAATGGTAATTGACTACATACGAGATTTCCTTAACGTCAATTCCTCTTGCAGCTAGATCAGTTGCTACTAAGATATTGATATGTCCTTCACGAAATTGCTCCATGATTCTATCTCTAATTCCTTGTGACAAACTTCCATGCAATGCACCTGATGAAAACCGATTAATCGCTAAGTTTTTGGCTAGTTTATTTACTGCTGCTTTGGTTTTGCAAAAAATAATACCACGTTCGCCTTCCTTAGAATTTAAGAAATGCATCAAAACATCTAGTTTTTCTATGGGATCTACCACAATATATTCGTGATCGATGCCTTGATTTCCTACTGTTTCCATGTTGGCACGCACTTCTACTGCATTTTTATGCAAGTAATTTTGAACCAATTGTTTTATCGTGCCCGGCATAGTTGCAGAGAACAGCATTGTCTTGTGCTCTTTGGGCAATTCGGCAATGATTTCGTCTAAACTTTCTTTTAGAATGGTAACCATTTCATCGGCTTCATCGAGCACGAGGAATTTAGTTTCTTTTAAGTTGATGGCTTTGCGCTGAATCAAATCGATTAAACGTCCTGGTGTTGCTACAACAATGTGCGTAGGCAATGCAAGTCTTTCGATTTGTGGTTTTATTGGGATTCCGCCGCAGGTTGCTGCGATAGAAATATTTGGAATGTATGTAGCAAATTGCTCTAAATTTCTAAAAATTTGATGCCCTAGTTCTCGTGTAGGAACCAAAATAACGGCTTGAACAACAGTAGTATTTGTATCTATTAATTGTAAAATAGGCAATCCAAAAGCGGCTGTTTTTCCGGTTCCAGTTTTGGCTAATCCCACTAAATCTGTAGTATTGGCCAACAATAGCGGAATGGTTTTTTGCTGAATCTCTGTTGGGATCACAATTTTCATTTCGGTAAGCGCTTGCACAAGTGGAGCTGAAATTCCTAAATCAGAGAATTGGTTTTGCATTTATTTGGATTTTATATTTTAAACAATATAGGTGTTGTAACGGGATTTTATAGCCCCGATAGCAGTGAAAATCCTTTGTAGTCCTGATTTTTTTCAGGACTATAAAGATTGCAACGAATAGCGGGATAAGCTCCAGAAGAATAAATTAATCTTCATCTGGCTCATTCATGATTTTTTCGCGGTATTTTTTCCCAGTTAACAATACCAGTTTCAACTTGTAATCGTCAACAAGCCACTCGCGGTAATTTTTACTGCATTGGCTCAAACATTTAGAATAGCGCTTGATGCGACAATCGATGTCATCTTCTAGCAATTTTCCTAATGCTTTGGCTTCTTGCAACGTATCTGAATTGTCTACGCACATGGCAGCGTGTTGTTCCAGCGATCGATCTAACACTTCCTTGGAGCGTAAATTTTGTTTGATGATGAGTTTGTGTTCTTCATCGACATCAAAAGTTACGACATCGGTTTTGCTGAATTTTGCACGTAATTCTGGTGGCATACTGTATTTAAAATACAATTCTATCTCTGTATCATCCCTTAAATTCTCTAAGTAAAACTCTGGAGATTTAAAAATGTGCTGCCAGTTTACGGGTTCGCTCCACAGGCCAAATCGGGCTGCATTATTCCCCAAATCGATAACGCTAAAAGTATCTTTATTGGGTAATTTTCTGGAACCACGACCAATCATTTGGTAATACAACGTTAATGATTTTGTGGCTCTATTTAATATGATGGTTTCTACAGTAGGCTCATCAAAACCTGTAGTTAAAATTCCTACTGATGTTAAAATAGCATCTGGCGTGTGCTTGAACCAATGTAAAATATCTTTTCGTTCCTCGTTATTACTGGTGTTGTCTAAATGACGAATGGCATAACCGGCTTCTCTAAACGTTTCATACACGTATAAAGAAGTGTTGATTCCATTATTGAAAATTAAGGTTTTCTTGCCCAATGATTTTTCTGTGTAGGCATGCAATAATTTTTCCTGCATGGCCATATTGGTGTACAAATCATCAGACGATTTTACGGTGTAATCTCCATTGATTCCTACTTTTAAGGAAGTCAAACCTACATCATAGCTATAGGTAACGGCTTTCGCCAAAAATCCGTTATCGATCAAAGAACTGATGGTGTCTCCTACGATTAATTCGTCATAGCTTTCGTGCATCGGCAGTTTGATATTTGAACTCAACGGAGTTGCGGTAACTCCTAATATAAAGGCATTCTTGAAGGAGCTTAATAATTTTCTAAATGAGTTGTAATGTGCCTCATCGATGATTACTAAACCTACATTGTCTAAATGTAGTTTTTCATCGTTGATTCGGTTTTTCAAGGTTTCTACCATGGCAACAAAACAAGAATAATCGTTTTGGTCTGGAAGTTCTTTTACTTTACTGTTGATGATTTTGTTTTTTACATCAAAACCTTTCAACATTTTTGAAGTTTGCTTGCACAACTCAATTCGGTGTGTTAAAACAACTACTTTTTTGTCATGTTGGGATAAATACCGACGAACGATCTCAGAAAACACTACTGTTTTTCCGCCTCCAGTAGGCAATTGGTATAACAAATGGTGTTGTGGAGGTGCATTGTCTATGCGCTCAAAGATGGCATCGATATCGCCTTTTTGGTACGCATAAAGTTCTTTTTTGTCTTCGATTTCTATTTCTAACGTGTTTTGGGACATTGCTTATTATTGGATTTTTGCAAAAATACGCCTAAAAAACAGTTTAACGGGCACTTTTAAGTAAAAAAAAAGGGGAAGGATTAAATAAAATTGAATTATGTAGCAGCGTGGTTTGAAAAATAGTTAAGTATTTGGCCTAATCCAACTACAAACAGTAAAATTATTAAACATATAAGTCATAGAAGCATTAAAACTTAAATGACCTTATTATTCCCTAAGTTATAGTAGCCTAACAAAATAAAACCTAAACTTATGTGACTTATATGTTAAAAAAAATGAGACAATGTTTTATTCGTATTGCTTAATTAGTAATGATTTTTCGGCCTAACTCTGTTTTTTTATATTAGAGTTAACAAAATACCTTTTTGTAAAATAATTCGAATCAATTTTTCTACACGGTTAAATTTACAATTGTTTGATTGAGAGCTTTAATATTCCAATCGCTCTAAAACAGCATTGAACTCCGGCTCGTTGTACCATTTTTGAACTAGTGTTTCTTCGTGAATGGCTTTTAATCGGGGTTTAAATTCGGATAGAATTCCGTTAGCAATTAAAAAAATAACTGCTTGTTCAAAGGAATTGAACATACTCTTGAAAAACAAATCGTTTTTGATGGTATTCTCTGAAGCAAAGGTTTGAGCGATCTCTACGTTATACAGCATCACATCGGCTATTACAAAAGGGTCTACTCCCAAACTGATAAAATGTTTGATGTATTTTTGAGCCACAGAACGCCTCATTTTCGGCCGGCTTCGCCTTCCTGTTTTCTTGAATGGGAAATATTCATGAGAGATTTTGAGTTTGCATTCCTTTAAAAGGGATTCTTCCTTTGGATTAAAAACAAAATCATAATAGACTTTAACGGGACTGAATTTCTCATACAATTCGATGATTTGTGCTTCGAGTTGTTCTTTGTTTAATTCCGATACATATTTTTTTAAATCGCGTTTGCTCATTATCAAAGTTTAAGAATACAAAAGTAATTTACTTTAGGAATCCATGCACCGAAAATCAATGATAATACTTAATTTTGTACATAATCACAAAAAAACAGAAAATGCTTAAGATTTTTAAGGTTACGGCGCTCGTAGAAGGAATATCTGCCTTGTTATTATTTTTCTTTGCAATGCCAATGAAATATTTTTTTAACGACCCCATTTATGTAAAACAAATAGGAATGGCTCATGGCGTTTTGTTTACGGCTTACATTGTTTTGGCTACTATTTTAAAATTTAGTGAAAAGTGGGATCTTAAAAAGTATTTTATAATATGTATCGCGTCTATTCCTCCTTTTGGCACTTTTTATGTAGATAAAAAATATTTGAAAAATGTATAACTACATCGAAACAATATTTACTTTTTTATATCCCATATTTAGAAAATGGGGATTAGGAAGTAGCAGTGCCTCCTATCTTAGCTTACTGATCAATAGCCTTATTTTGTATGCGTTGGCTTATGTTATCTATATTATTTTTCGTTTTATATTGGTAACCATTTTGGCTGTGGTGGCACAAAAAACAAAAACTAAGTTTGATGATTTGCTGGTTTCCAATAAAACGGCAAAGTATATTGCTTATCTTATTCCGTTGCTTTTTATTTACAAAGCAGTTCCCATAATTTTAGATCGATTTGAATATTGGGAGGGTGTTTTTGGGAAACTTGTTGGTATTTATATTGTGCTATTGGTTTTATGGATTATTCGTACCATTTTTAATGCGTTGCGTGATTATTTAAAACTAAAACCTCGCTACAGCGATAAACCCATAGACAGTTTTATTCAGGTTATCATGATTGTGCTTTGGGCCGTAGGGATCACGGTAATTATTTCGAAGTTGTTTGATATCAATCAAAAAGAACTTTTGACGATTCTGGGAGCAGTTTCGGCAGTTATTATCTTGATTTTTAGAGATACCATTTTGGGATTTGTGTCGAGCGTACAGGTGTCCATCAATGACATGGTTCGCATTGGGGATTGGATTACGATGGATAAATTTGGTGCCGATGGTGATGTTATCGAAATCAACTTGGCTACTGTAAAAGTTCGTAATTTTGACAATACCACCACTACAATTCCTACGTATAGTTTGAGTTCAGATTCGTTCCAAAACTGGCGCGGAATGCTGAATTCTGATGGGCGACGCATCAAAAGACATATTTTGATTAAAACCAGTAGCATTCGATTTTTAGAAGAAAATGAACTGAAAGATTTGAAAAACATTCACTTGATTTCGGATTATATTGATTCACGAAAATTAGAAATAGACGCATACAATACAACTCATAAAATTGATAAATCTATCGCTATTAATGGTCGAAATTTGACAAATCTAGGCTTGTTTAGAAAATACATCACCGAATATTTATTTCATTATCCCGAATTAAATAAGGACATGTTAATGCTTTGTCGCCAGTTGCAATCTACGGCTCATGGCGTTCCCCTTGAAGTGTATGCGTTTTCACATGACAAACGATTTGAAAATTATGAGTACGTTATGTCTGATATTTTCGATCATATCATTGCTTCGGTCCGCTATTTTGATTTAGAGATTTTTGAATTGGGTATGGATACCGACTTAGAGCAATAAAATGTGTTGTTTTAGATTGCAATTTATTTATAAGTTTTATTCGAGCTATTGTGTTGCAATGTGTGATTTTCTCTAGATAAAGCAAAATAAAACGCAATATCAAGGCCAATTGTTTTCGATTATAAATAGCGAAAATTTTTAATCAAAAGAAACTGAATCTTAAGTTTTGATTTGTTTTTTTCTTATTTTTAATGAAAAATAATGAACACACGCGATACGTTTTTAAAAGATTTTCGAGGACAAGCAATTGGATCCGTAACCCAGCAATCTTCTAGCGAAGAATCGTTTCAAAATGAGGTTTTAAGGCCTATTTTGAAATTACAAAATGATTTATTTCTTGCTGTATTCAGCCATTACATCACAAAAAGCAAGGTCGATTTTTACAACTTTACGATCGAAAAAAAATTAGCTTTTATAGAACATGCTATTCAAAAGGACAGCAAATTTAGAAGTGCTTTTAAGGGAATGGTACTCGCATTATTCACCATCGATGAGTATTTGGAATATATAAAAAATGCTTCTAATTTAAACAAACGAATGATGAGCATGTTGATAGAGCGTTTTAAAAGTCAGGTGCAATTGTTTGATAAACCTGCTAGATAGATAAGTGTATTTATCTTTCAATCAATGTTTTGATGTACAATTATAAAAAAAAGGCTCAAACTTAAATTAAGTTTGAGCCTTTTTTTTTAGTATTTAGGTTTATTTTTTAATGATTTTTTGTTTGTATTCTTGTCCGTTTTCAAATAAAATTTGGATAAAATAGAAACCATTATTTATAGTACTAAGATCAATACTGTTGTTATTTGCTTTTCCAGATAGAACAACTTTTCCGTTTGCAGACAAGATCTGAAAATCTAATGCTTTTGAACTTGAATTGATTTGCAATGTACTGCTTACAGGATTTGGGAATACAAAAACCGAAGTGGTTTCTGGTGTAATTTCGGTTTTTGAAGCTATTCTGGCAGTGCTAGCTCCCCAAGTATAGGAATATCCATTTGTTTTGTTTAATAAATCTGGAGTCTGATTTGCAGTTCCGCTAGACCCATTATTGAAAATCAAATTAACAGATGTAGGACCTGTTATAGTATATTTATAAAACCCATTCACATCTGCTACCATAGTAATACCAGGCCAAGTTGTACCGGCAACACTTCCAGCCGGAACGGCATTCCAATAATGAACTTTTGGTGCTCCAGTCCAAGTCGTTGGCGGTTTAAAATAAACGGTTAAAGTAGGTACTGAGACAAAAGTATACACTTCCGATTTTACTGCCGAAGATGTCCCTGCTGTATTCACAACCAATGCTTTTATGGTAGTATTTGCAGTAATTGCGAGCGTTTTTGTCCCAATAGCAGATAGAGAAGATGTTGTAGGTGTTGTACCATTTAAGGTATAATAAATAGTTGACGTATTTACATTCGCAGTCAATACTACATTAACAGTTGCTCCTGTAGTAAAGGTTCCTCCAGCAGGTGAAATGGTTAAATTTGGTGTAACAACAGGACATCTTTTTAAAGGCTCCGCATTTAGCCAAGCAGCATCGTAATATTTGATTCCAGCAGTTGCCGTAAGATCGACTGTTTTTAAAGTACCGTCATTAAATTGCAAGTTTGTCGCGCTTACCGTCGATGGAAAAGTGAATTTGTACCAATCACCACAATCTTTAGTCATTGCTATTCCTGGCCAAGTTATCGCTGTTGCAGTACCAGTTGTACCCCAATAGTAAATTTTAACTGCTGCATTCCAATTTGTTGGTTTCTTAAAGTAAACCGTAAATGTAGTAGGTGTTGAAAAAGTATAAACTTCGGTTTTAGTGGCTGAAGAGACTCCTGCTGTATTTTTGACAAACGCTTTTACAGTTGTATTAGCAGTAATAGCTAAGGTTTTTGTGCCAATCGCAGAAGTTGATGCAGTTGTTGGAGTTGTTCCGTCTAATGTGTAATATATAGTGGATGTCGAATTGTTGGCAGTCAATACAGTAGATACAGTTGAACCAGTATTAAATGTTCCGCCCGCTTGAGAAATTGTTAAACTCGGAACATCAACAACAGTTCCTTTATCCCAAATTGCAAAACCTGTTCCAGATAATTTCAATGTCCAACCTGTTCCAGAAGGAGACCAATTATCTGATCCTAATTTCATTGCTACTTTGTTGTCAATAATAGCTGCATATAGATTATTTGATGCAGCAACAATGTTTAAAATAGAAGTGCTACTTAATAAATTGTCTTTTCTTATTTTAATCATTGCATCTATTTGCGACTTAATTCCCCAATCAAAATAGTGAGGCCACCAAACCATAGGTGTTCCAGGATGAGTAAGGATATAAGCATACCCTTTTGCAACATGATCTCCAGGGAAAATCCAATGATTTTGTCCATAAGGAGCAGGTCCAGTATCGTGATTATCCAAAAAAGTAACTGCATTTGATGCCCAAACCCCAATTAAACCAGAAGCTTTTCCAGTACCGTCATTTAAGTAGCTTAAATTGTTTTGATTGAATGCATCTTGCAATGTTTTTTTGGTTGCAAAATCAAAAGCAGTTGAAGCAGCAGTTGTAGTTCCTGCCTTAGTATAATCCAACCATTTTATAATTCTATTTCGATCTCCTTCTAATAATTCTCCTACTGAGAAATAAGGATTGGTAGCATCATTGTATTCTTTTATATACTTACCATCATATCCATGAACAAAGTCATAACGCCATCCATCAAACCCAATATCATTTTTCAACCAATTCATCCATGTTTTGATACCATTACGAACTTCAACATTCGAATGATCGATGTCTCTTCCAGCAGTGAACAAACCAGACTCTCCAGGTGATTTTAATCCTGCAGCAACTGGATCATAATCTGTGTTTCCTGTTCCTTTTTGACCAGAGGCACTAATGTTTGAATTATTGCATATAGACCAAGTTTGTGTCGGCGTATTCCAAGAAGGAGTCGAGAAATCATACCATCCTGTAACTCCTCCACGGTGATTTATCACAATGTCGGCTATTACCTTAATATTTTTTGCATGTAAGTCTGCAATAAGAGAAGCCAATTGTACTTGTGTACCATGTGCATTATTCAAATCATACCAAACGGTTGGAATATATCCCATCCCACCTGTTGATTTACTGGGCGGAGGTAGCCAGATGGCGTCAAATCCAGCTGTTTGTAAGGTTGATGAATTACTTTTAATTACCTCATACCATTTGGTTGTAGATGCATCAGTAGTCCAGTGAAAGCCCTGCATCATTACTTCTTTTCCTGTAGCTTTTGTTTGTGAAAAACCTAAAGAATATAATAATAAAAAAAAGAGCAACAATAAATAATTTTTTACTTTCATAAGTTTGTTTTTTGGTTAATTTTAGTTAATAATTTATGAAATTAATATTTTATTTATATAATTTTTGCTATTCTTATTATTTATATTTTGCTTTTTTAAAGTTGTTACAACTCTATCGTTGTAGTGAAGTTGAATGTTAATAAATTATTACGAAATCGATTAAGCATTTGAATGTTACTAAACTAAAAATAGAATAATTTGATTTATTTTTGAATTGTATATCCTAACAGATTTAATCAAAAATTATACTTCAAACACTTTAATTTTAAACAAAAAAAGCTCAAACTTTTGTATTGTTTGAGCTTTTTTAAACCAATACTAGTAAAACAAGGTTCTTTTGTTTTTAAATATTTAAATTGTAAAATTCTTATTTTACAATCTTTTTATTCAAAACATAGAAATTAGGATCCAATACAACACTTTCAATCTTTGTAGAGTTGTTAAATTCAGACCATTCTGATTTTGGATTCAAACTAACTTCTTTGCCATTTAGAGTCACTTTAACAGGCATATTAAAACCAGCAACACTATTTGTCCAACGGTATTTTAAAGTATTACCATCCAAATAATATTCTAGTGTTGGTATTCTGGTATCTCTCAAATACTGATTAAAAACCATTGACAAATCAATTCCTGCTTGCTTGCTTAAATAATCCTCAATTTGCTTGGTCGTTACCGTTTGATGGTAAAAAGTACTATTTAAACCCCTCAATATTGCTCTCCATTTTTCATCATTATTCACTAATTGACGTATAGTATGCAACATGTTTGCACCTTTTGGATACATATCTCCTGAACCTTCATTGTTTACATCGTATGTACCAATGATAGGTTTGTCATTCTCAATTATATTTCTATGACCTCTAACATAAGTATATCCAGCTTCCTTTCCGTAGAAATATTCTAAAAAGAGACTCTCAGAATAATTGGTAAAACTCTCGTGAATCCACATATCAGCAATATCTTTATAGGTAATGTTATTAGCAAACCACTCGTGTCCCGATTCATGAATAATGATAAAATCAAATTTCAATCCCCAACCGGTTCCGCTTAAATCACGTCCCAAATACCCATTTTGAAATTTATTTCCGTACGTAACACTACTTTGATGTTCCATACCTAAATACGGTGCTTCCACTAGTTTGTAACTGTCCTCATAGAATGGATACGGTCCAAACCAATGTTCAAAAGCTTTCAACATCCTTGGTACATCTTGAAAATGTTTTTTGGCTTTCGCCAAATTGTCTCTGAGAACATAATACGTACAATCTAAAGTGCCTTTTTCGCCTTTGTATTTTTCTGAAAACGTAACATAATCTCCGATGTTGATGTTTACTCCATAATTATTGATGGGATTAGATACATACCAATTATAGGTTTTAGTGCCGTCTTTCAAGGTTTTTACACTTTGTAAGCGACCGTTAGATACATTGGTTAAATCACCAGGAACATTCACACTTATTTTCATGTTTTCAACTTCGTCATACATGTGATCCTTATTGGGCCACCATACACTTGCTCCCAAACCTTGACAGGAAGAAGCAATAAAAAGTTTTCCGTTTACGTCTTTTTTCCATGTTATCCCTCCATCCCATGGCGGATTTACAGCTACTTTAGGTTTTCCATTATAAAAAATTTTAATCTCTTTTATGGCCCCTACATCTTGTTTTGAAAGCAGTGTTATAAAAAATACATTGCCTTCTCTTTTGTATTTTAAAGCCACACCATCTTGCGTAACCTTGGTAATTCCCATCGGGTTTTGCAAGTCAATTTGCATTACATTATACGGTTGTACTACTTTATATTGAATAGTGTTAGAGCCTGTTATTGTGCTGTCTACAGGATTTATTTTAATGTCCAGATGATACCTTTTTACATCCCACCAAACTCTTTCTTTTGTAATACTCCCTCTCAAAGAATCTTGACGCGTAAAATTACTTTCGAACTTGTTTAGAAGTCCTTGCGCTTGAATTCCATTAGAGATTAAAAATGCAATTAATAATGGTTTTAGATACTTTTTCATGTGTTGAAAATTATTGTTTTTTTATAAATCTCATCTAATTCGCATATTGGTATTGTAGTTTGTAACCTATGAAACGTAATCTTCATTTTATGGATTAGATAATTTTAACCAAAACTATGTACTTTTTTTATTTATTGGTACTAAAAAAAGCCCAATAGCAATTTATTTTGCTCTTGGGCTTAAGTGTTTCATAAATTGTTTTATCGTTTAAAATTTCAGTTTTTTAATGAGACCCAAAACACAAAAGTTTTTTTATTTCTGACGACTTTTCAATACATCCACTACATCATTTATTTTGAATCCTTTGGCTTGTAATAAAATTAAATAGTGAAACAATAAATCAGCACTTTCACTCAAAAACAAATCATCATTATCATCTTTGGCTTCGATAACAACTTCAATAGCTTCTTCACCTACTTTTTGGGCTATTTTATTAATTCCTAATTGAAATAAAGAAGCAACATAACTCTTTTCAGAATCAGCTTTTTCTCTTCGGGTTTCGATAGTTTGCTCTAAGTGAGAGATAAACCCATAATCATCTTTATTCTCTGTTTGCCAGCAAGTATCTGCACCCGTATGACATGTCGGGCCAACTGGCTTTGCTTGTATCAATAAAGTGTCACCATCGCAGTCATTTTTTATATCAACCAAGTTTAAAAAGTGACCACTCTCCTCCCCTTTTGTCCAAAGTCTTTGCTTAGAACGGCTAAAAAAAGTTACTTTTTGTGTGTCAATAGTTTTAAGATATGCTTCTTCGTTCATGTACCCCAACATCAAAACGGCTTTCGTCTCGCTATCTTGAATAATGGCTGGAATTAAGCCGTCTGTATTTTTTGAGAAATCTATGTTCATGTTTTTTAAGTATTAAGTTGTAAGGCTTAAGTAGTAAGGCTTAAGTAGTAAGTCTTAATTATTAAGTATAACGTTCAAAGGTAAATAAGCAAATCAATACTTAATAACTCATAATTAATAATTCATACTTAAAATTTATGCCTTAATTTAAATTCGTACTTCAATATTGTTATTTTTAAGAGCTCCTTTTAATGTTTTAATTTCAATTTCTTTAAAATGAAATACACTTGCCGCTAAGGCTGCATCGGCTTTTCCATCAATGAATGAATCTACAAAATGCTGAATGTTTCCCGCACCTCCTGATGCAATAATTGGAATATTAACCAGCTCCGAAAGTCTAGCCAAAGCCTCATTAGCAAAACCATTTTTAGTTCCGTCATTATCCATCGAGGTGAATAATATCTCACCTGCACCACGTAGCTCTACCTCTTTTGCCCAATTAAATAAATTCAGTTCGGTAGGTACTTTTCCACCCACTAAATGAACAATCCACTGACCGTCAATTTGCTTGGCATCGATAGCGACTACAACACATTGGCTTCCAAATTTTTGTGCCAAATCATTAATCAACTGCGGATTTTTAACAGCCGATGAATTGATGGATACTTTGTCGGCACCATTTTGCAATAAAACATCAACGTCTTTGACAGAGGAAATTCCGCCACCAACTGTAAATGGAATATTAATAGTTGCAGCTACTTTTCGAACCAAATCAATTAAGGTTTTCCTGCGTTCTTCGGTTGCCGAAATGTCTAGAAAAACCAATTCATCAGCTCCTTCATCCGAATATATTTTCGCCAATTCAACAGGATCGCCTGCATCACGTAAATCTACAAAATTGACACCTTTTACGGTTCTTCCGTTTTTTATGTCTAAACAAGGGATTATTCTTTTTGTTAACATCTAAATTAAATATAAAGTTGTAAGGATTAATTATTAAGTTTTTTTGATATTGTTTTTAGAAGTAATAATTATGCTTTTAATTAATTTCAAAACTTCTACTCCGTCTTTGTTTAAACTTAAAAATTCTTCATTTGAAATATAGTTTGTTGCTTGTAAGAGTTCTAACCAATATAAAGTTTCATCTGCTTCTTTTTGAGAAATACCCATTTTATGAATAAAATCAGCTTTACTTTCTGCATTTTTAGCTTCTCTGATGTTTGCGCCTACAGAAGTACCTGAACGTAAAATTTGTTTACTCATTACATATTCGCTTCTGCTAATTAAGGTTTTGTATAAATTAACAATTCTAATAGCAAAAGAAAAACTTTTTATTCTTATTACGTCCTCACTCATAATTAATACTTAATAATTCATACTTAATATATAATTTTCCAACTGTTTCAATGAAATTCGTCCTTCGTAAATGGCTTTGCCAATGATTGTTCCTTCGCAACCCAATTCTGCTAGTCTTGGTAATTCATCAAAAGTAGAAATTCCTCCTGAAGCAATCAGTTTTATTCCTTTGGCTTCTGCCAAAATTTTAGCATACAAATCAAACGATGGTCCTTCTAGCATACCATCTTTAGCAATATCAGTACAAATTACGTACTGAATCCCTTTATTTTGATAGTCTTGAATAAAAGGAATCAAATCTTCATTTGAATCTTCTAACCATCCTGAAACCGCTACTTTTTCATTATTCGCATCTGCTCCCAAAATAATTTTATCCGCACCATACTCCGTAATCCATTTTCCGAATAATTCTCTATTTTTCACCGCAATACTTCCTCCAGTAATTTGATTGGCACCACTTTCAAACGCAATTTTTAAATCGGAATCAGCTTTTAAACCGCCGCCAAAATCAATTTTTAGACTTGTTTGTGTTGCAATTTGTTCCAATATTTTATAATTCACAATTTGGCTTGATTTTGCTCCATCCAGATCAACCAAATGTAAATATTCAATTCCGTGCGCTTCAAATGATTTCGCCACTTCCAGTGGATTTTCATTGTATATAATTTTGGTGTTGTAATCTCCTTTGGACAAACGGACACATTTTCCGTCGATGATATCTATTGCTGGTATTATTTTCATTATAATTAGTCTTAAAGTTTGAAAGTCGAAAGTCTAAAAGTCTCAACTTAAAGTTTTAAAAAATTTGCTAAAATTTGTTCGCCAACATCACCACTTTTCTCAGGGTGAAATTGTGTTCCGTAAAAATTATTTTTCTTCAATGCTGAGGCATATTCTACTTCATAATTTGTGGTAGCAATGGCATCGGGGCAATTTGGTGCATAAAAACTATGTACTAAATACATGTATTCCTTTTCAGAAATTCTTTTGAACAAATCCGATTTCAAATTATAAATTTGATTCCACCCCATTTGTGGCACTTTTACTTTTGGAGTAAATTTTACCACATCTACATCAAAAATTTCCAAACCAGCAGTATTTCCTTCTTCTGATTTGTTGCACATCAATTGCATACCCAAACAAATCCCTAAAACAGGTTGTTTCAAAGTAGGAATTAATACATCTAGACCACTATCGATAAGCATTTTCATTGCAGAACTTGCTTCACCAACGCCCGGAAAAATCACTTTATCGGCCGCTTTTATTTCCTTCCAATCGTTACTAAGTACTGCTGTAAAACCCAATCGCTCTATGGCAAACATGATGCTTTGAATATTTCCGGCTCCGTAGTTTATAATTACTATTTTCATTTAACTTTTGTTTCAAGTTTCAAGTTTAACGTTTAAAGTTGCTCGAGTCAACCTGAAACTTTAAACTTGAAACAATTTTAAAGCATACCTTTTGTACTTGGTAAAATCATTTTCTCTGTATCTCGTTTTACGGCTACTTTTATTGCTTTTGCGAAAGCTTTAAAGATCGCTTCAATTTTGTGATGTTCATTGGTACCTTCAGCTTTTATATTGATATTGGCTTTGGCACCATCTGAGAACGATTTAAAAAAGTGAAAAAACATTTCGGTTGGCATTTTACCTACCATTTCTCGTTTGAATTCGGTTTCCCAAACCAACCAATTTCTGCCTCCAAAATCAATAGCCACTTGTGCCAAACAATCGTCCATTGGCAAGCAAAAACCATAGCGTTCTATACCTAATTTATTCCCTAATGCTTTTGCAAAAACTTCTCCAAGAGCAATAGCGGTATCTTCAATAGTATGGTGCTCATCGACTTCTAGATCTCCTTTTACTAGAATTTCCAAGTCCATTTGTCCATGACGCGCAATTTGGTCTAGCATGTGATCAAAAAAAGCAATTCCGGTTTCAATTTTACTTTTCCCAGTTCCGTCAAGATTTAAATTGATGTAAATATCAGTTTCATTCGTCTTTCTCGAAATGGTTGCTGAACGTTCTTCTAATTTTAAAAACTCGTAAATCGTTTTCCAATCTGTAGTTTGTAAGGCAATAACCGAGTCTAATTCTTCTCTTTTTGAAGCTATTTCGTCACTTCCCAAGCCTTCGTCGGTATTGATAAAAATCCCTTTTGCACCAAGGTTTTTAGCTAATTCCACATCTGTAATACGGTCTCCAATTACGAATGAATTTTGCAAATCGTATGCTGGATTATCAATGTATTTAGTTAATAACCCTGTTGCTGGCTTGCGTGTAGGAGCATTTTCATGTGGGAACGTTTTATCAATTAAAACCTCACCAAAAATAACGCCTTCATTTTCAAAAGCTTTCATCACCAAATTATGCACGGGCCAAAAATTCTCTTCGGGATGCGAAGCCGTTCCTAAACCATCTTGATTGGTTACCATAACCAGTTCAAAATCCAATTCTTTGGCAATTTTACCTAAATATTGAAAAGCATTTGGATAAAACTCTAATTTTTCAAAACTGTCTAATTGGTAATCGTTTGGTTCCAAAACCATCGTTCCATCACGGTCTATAAAAAGTATTTTTTTCATTAAAAAAGGTTTAAAGTTTAAGGTTTAAAGTTGTTTTAATACCTCAATTAATTTTTTATTTTCTTGTTCTGTTCCTACCGTCAAACGCAAAGTATTTTCGCAAAGTGCTTGTGTAGTTCTATTCCGAATTACAATTCCTTTTGCAATTAATTCAGCGTATCTTTTATTAGCATCATCCACTTTTACTAAGATAAAATTAGCTTCTGTAGGATATATTTTTTGAACAAATTTTACATCAAGTAAAACTTGAAGTAATTCTTCTCTTTGCTCTATTATTGATTTTATTTCAGCATTTATTTTATCTTTATTATCTAATCTTTCTAAAGCTCTTTTTTGCGTGAGTTCGTTTACATTGTATGGTGGTTTTATTTTACTTAAAACCGAAATTACTGCGGTAGAACCGTAACAAACCCCCAATCGGATTCCAGCTAAACCGTATGCTTTTGAGAGTGTTTGCGTAATAATCAAATTAGGATATTCATCTAATTCATTGATCCAACTGTCCTTTTTAGAAAAATCAATATAAGCTTCATCAATAACCACCAACCCTTTAAAGTTTTGCAAAAGATAGGCTACACTCTCATCTGAAAACGAATTCCCAGTTGGGTTATTTGGCGAACATAAAAAAATCATTTTGGTATTGGTGTCAACTGCTTCCATAATTTTCTCAATCTCTGGCTGAAAATCTTTGGATAAAAGTACTTCTCTATTTTCGACTGCGTTCAAATTAGCCAAAACACCATACATTCCGTACGTTGGTGGCAATGTGATTACATTATCTATTTTTGGTTCACAAAATGCTCTAAAAAGCAAATCAAGTACTTCGTCGCTTCCATTTCCTAATAAAATCTGATTTGATTTGACAAATTTTTGCTTTGCCAAAACCGCTTTTACATTTATTTGCTGTGGATCTGGATATCTATTTACGCCATTTTCAAACGGATTTTCATTGGCATCCAAAAATATCATTTCGGCTGTGTCAAAATCCTCAAATTCGTCTCTAGCAGAAGAATAGGGTTTCATGTTTTTTACATTATCCCGAATCAAATTATTTATATCAAAACTATTTTCCATCTTCAATTGCTTTTAATCGTAATGTAACTGCATTTTTGTGTGCTTGTAAACCTTCGGCTTCAGCCATAATTTCTATAGTTTTACCAATAATTAGAATCCCTTTATCAGAAATTTTTTGGAACGTCATTGCTTTTGTAAAACTATCCAGATTTACACCGCTATAGTTTTTTGCATATCCGTTGGTTGGTAAGGTATGATTGGTACCAGAAGCATAATCTCCTGCGCTCTCCGGTGTATAATTTCCTATAAAAACAGAACCTGCATTTTCTATTTCGTCAATATAAAAATCATCGTTGGCAGTGCATACAATAAAGTGTTCTGGTCCGTATTCATTGATTAAATCTAAAGCAATTTGATCATTTTCGACAAAAATTAATTTGGAGTTATCTATAGCTTTTTCAGCAATTTCTTTACGTGGTAATAGCTCTATTTGAAGTTGAATTTCCTCTTCAACGGCGTCAATCAGTTTTTTAGAGGTTGAAACTAAAATAACCTGACTGTCTGCTCCGTGTTCTGCTTGCGATAGTAAATCGGATGCTACGAAAGCGGGAACCGCAGTATCATCAGCCACAATCAATAATTCTGACGGGCCTGCTGGCATATCGATTGCCACGCCAAATTGTGTAGCCAACTGTTTTGCAACGGTTACAAATTGATTTCCTGGACCAAATATTTTATATACTTTGGGAATCGTTTCTGTACCAAATGTTAATCCTGCAATAGCCTGAATACCTCCTACCTTTAAGATCTTTGTAACTCCGCATAAATTTGCTGCAAACAAGATGGCAGGATTTATGTTTCCGTTTTTATCTGGTGGAGAGCATAAAACAATCTCTTTACAACCTGCAATTTTAGCAGGAACTGCAAGCATCAGTACCGTTGAAAACAAGGGCGCTGTTCCTCCGGGAATATATAAACCTACTTTTTGAATCGGTCTTTTTTCTTGCCAGCAATTTACGCCTTCGATCGTTTCAACAGCAACGCGTTCTGTTTTTTGAGCCGTGTGAAATTTGGTTATATTTTCTTTTGCTAATGCAATCGCTGCTTTTAATTCATCTGAAACAATTGCAATAGCGGCATCAATCTCCTCTTTTGAAACTTCGATTGTGTCAACTGCAACTCCATCAAAAAGCGACGTATATTTGGCGACAGCCTCATCCCCTTTTTTTTGAACTTCCTTGAAAATTTCTTTTACAGTAGCTTCAATATCATCTACCGTTTTGGTAGGTCTTTCTAAAATACTAGACCACGTTTCTGGTTTTGGATTGTATATTTTGTTCATTGTATTATTTTTAACCGCAAAGTTCACAAAGGTTTTCGCAAAGTTCGCAATGAATTTTTACTAAAATAAGTTATACTTTTAAGTTCTTACAGCACCATTTTTTCAATTGGGCATACTAAAATTCCCTCAGCACCAGCCTCTTTCAACTGATCGATAACATCCCAAAAGGTATCTTTATCAATTACAGAGTGAACGCTGCTCCAACCTTCTTGTGCCAACGGCAAAACAGTTAAGCTACGTAAAACTGGAAGAATTTTACCAACTGCTTCAATCTTATCATTAGGAACGTTCATCAAAATGTATTTTGATTTTCTAGCTCTTAAAACAGATTCGATTCTGA
Source organism: Flavobacterium sp. GNP010 (assembly GCF_056428945.1). Classification (NCBI taxonomy): domain Bacteria; kingdom Pseudomonadati; phylum Bacteroidota; class Flavobacteriia; order Flavobacteriales; family Flavobacteriaceae; genus Flavobacterium; species Flavobacterium sp. GNP010. The sequence continues at coordinate 19,104 of NZ_JBWJVK010000032.1, forward strand.
ATTTTAACGTGTCGATAATTTTTTGAGATTCGGGACTTACTTTTGGAGAAACAGCCAAAACTGCTTCACTTTTAAAAATAACTTCCACTTCTTTTAAATTATTTTTAAACAACGTACTTCCGCTAGATACAATATCTACAATAGCATCAGCAAGCCCAATGTTTGGTGCAATTTCTACCGAACCTGAAATTTGGTGAATGTCAACCGTAACGCCTTTTGAATTAAAGAAATCCAGTACCGTTTTAGGATAGGATGTAGCTATGCGCATTCCGTCAAGATCCTTTACAGAGTTGTACTCAAATGCTTTAGGTACAGCAACAGATACTTTGCATTTTGAAAAACCCAATTTTTGAATAACCTCAATATTTCCGCCTTTTTCAACCAATAAATTATCACCAACGATAGCAATATCTACTACGCCATCCATCAAATATTGTGGGATATCTGAATTTCTTAAATAGAGAACTTCAAGTGGAAAGTTAGATGCTTCGGCTTTTAATTGGTCTATTCCGTTATCAATGGAGATACCAGCATCTTTTAGAATTTGAATGCTATCTTCGTTTAAACGACCTGATTTTTGAATTGCAATTTTTAATGTACTCATTTTTTTGTTTTTGTTTTTTTTAGAATGATAATGTTTGAGTACAATTTGAGGTAATAAAAAACCCGTTTGATGTACTCAAACGGGTTTTTAAATATGATGATTTACATGCATACCATTAACACATCGCTTGAGAGCAATAATGAAAATGATGATGATGTAATTGTATTGTAAACATTTTATGTTTTTGAATTTGATGCAAAGATAAAGGATTAATTATTTATAATCCAATTCTAAATATAACTTATTTCTTAAAAATTGTGAATTTTAATTGTTTTCACTTTTAATTTTAGAATTTCTTGGAGATGTTTCCTCTGCACTGCCCGTCGTCTTTAAATAATTTTCTCTAATTTCTGTATGGCGAATTTCCCCACCTGAAGTTCCTACCAATGTGGACACATAAACTGCTGGAATCGCAACAATAACTGCTACCACAGAAATAAATTTTGCCTTAGCATGATTTTTAATATTTAGAATTATTCCTAAAACAGAAATTGCGCCTAGTAAATACAATACTATTGCTAATTTTTCTGCTAATTCCTCATGTTCGTGAATAATTGCTTTTCCTATTCCAGGGAAATCTTCGACCATTTCCTCCGCTCCTTCGCCGGTAAACATACTAAAAAAGCCAAAAATAGCTGAAATTACAAATAATACATAAGCTGTATTTTGTACGGATTTGTTCTTGAGAACTAAGCTAGCGATTAAAATTCCGAGTCCAAGGATTGTTCCACAAATAGGGAAATGGTTTACAAATAGGTGTACGTGTGCGTCATTCATTATTTTAAAGTTTTAGTTATTATTTATTATTGATTTAAAATTTTAAAAATATTATCCTACCAAAGAAACGCCTATCCAAGAGCCAATTCCATACGTAATTGCGGCGGCGACCAATCCAAAAGAAACCTGTCTAAATCCAGAAAATAAAATACTTTTTCCCGTTAGTAAAGTGATAGCGGCTCCAATCCCAAAAAGCCCCACAACACTGCTTCCGACACTTAACAAAACAGCATCTTTTCCGTCTAAAAACATAAAAGGATATAATGGAATAATCGCTCCGATAGCAAAAAGTACGAATGATGCTGCTGCTGCTTCCCATGCTGATCCGCCTAATTCTTCTTTGTCAATTCCTAATTCCTCAGTGATAATGGCATCAATCGCAGTTTGCGGATTTTCAAATGCTTTATCTGCCAATTTTTGTGCTTCGACCGCATTCATTCCTTTGGCTTGATACAATAAAACCAATTCTTTTTTCTCTTCTTCGGGAGAAGCTTCCAATTCTTCTGTTTCTAAATTAATTTGGCGTTGGTTTAATTCTCGAGAACTTTGCACCGAAAGCCATTCACCTAATGCCATTGATATAGCACCTGCCAAAAGTCCTGCAATTCCGGTCAACAATATTGTATCATTAGAAACGGCTGCTCCTGCAACTCCCATGACCAAACTCATGTTAGAAACCAATCCATCATTGGAACCCAAAACCGCTGCTCGCAAAGCATTTCCTCCTACGGATTTATGGCGACTTTCAAATTTAGACAACAACCCACCAGAAACATTTAGAGCCGCATTATTATTTACAGCCTCAATAATATTTAGGTGATTGTGTTCAAAACCGGTTGGTTTTTCACCCGTTTTAATTTTGTTTCGAACCGTATTTTCAGCAAACTGTTTTTCTATTGAAGATAACGAGCTAATTATGGAACTATAACCGAAAATTTTACCCAACTTCAATTGAAATTTTGCTCTACTAGATGGCAAAGGCATTTTGAAATTCGGTTCTATTGTATGCACTTTATCTAACATGTGTTTCGCATGTCCCTTCTCTATTTCTCCTAAGCTTAGTAAAACTCTAGAAAGATTTTCATCAGATTGAATGGCAGCAATACTATCATACAAAAAGGCGGTATCAACCTCTGTTTGCAACTGATCTTTAAGTTTATTCAGGTCCATTTTGTCTTATTTACTTTTTCAAATTAATAATTTTACAGATCACTATTTTTACATTATTCATTGTACTAATGTAAAGATTTTCATTTAAAACTATTCCGTTTAGATTATAAATCTAACAGTTATTCCTCTAAATTTTTCATTTTCATCAAAAGTGAATAAGACCCTTTTACAACAATATTTAAGTCATTTAAATCTTGATTCGAATCAAGTACTACATATCCATTTTCTGATGTTCCGGTTGTAACTTCTTTCATTTCAAAGAGCTTGTTTCCCCTGTCAATAAAGATATAATTCTTGTTTTCATAATTTACAATAGCTTCTGAAAGCAACACATTTGATTGCTGGCTGTTTAATTCAATTTCGGCATTCATATACATTCCAGGCAATAGTGTTTTATCGTATTTAGTAAAATGGCAATGCATTTCTGTGCTTTTGTTTTCTGAAAAATCTTTTCCGATAAGAATGATTTTGCCATAATGTTTTTTCTCTGGATCAGTGTTCGTGTAAGCAACTACAGATTGACCGATAACCATTTTATTAATATCTTTTTCGAATACGGTTAGTGCTAAATGAATATCGGAAGGATTTACAATTTCAAACAATATATCACTTGGAGTTACATATTTTCCAATATTGACGTTTACTTTAGACACATAACCGCTTATTGGTGAATACACATTAATACTTTTTGAAATGGTTTTTGTCGATACTTTATTTGGATTTATCCCCGCGAATTTTAATTTCTCTCCATACGATTGCACCATTACCGATAGTGAATTGTATTCTGATTGTGCAAGTTGATATACTTTATCGCTGCTAGCTTTGCTCCTATTGAGCTCTTTTTGTCTTTCGAATTCGGATTTAGCGTATCCAATTTTTGCTTTTGCCAAAAGGTAATCTTCCTGCAATTGAATGTATTGTTGGTCTTCAACAACGCATAAAACTTGTCCTTTGGTCACATACATTCCCTCTAAAAGTTTAGTGTATTTTAAATATCCTCCCATTGGAACACTTATAGACACTAAATTTTGAGGCGGAACATCTATTTTTCCATTTAATTTTAACAGTGATGAAATCTGTTTTTGCTCGATTTTCCCTGTTTCAATACCAGCATTTTTTATTTGTGCATCAGTAAGTGTTGTTGTGTTTTCAATAGCAGGAGAAGCTTCTCCCGACGCTTCGGGATCGTTTTCTGTTTTTTTATTACCACACGAGTACAGAAAAAACAACCCTATTAAAGTAATGACTGTATTTTTCATTTATTTTGATATTAAATTTTCTAATTTAAGAATTGTTTCATTGAATTTTCTAACTGTTTCAATGTAGTTGCTTTGAATTTCTGTATTTTGATTGATCAGCATTACCCATTCTAAATAATTGATGTCACCATTGATGAATTTATCATTAGCGGCTTTAGTTACCAAATCTACATTCTTTAACGCCTTACTTTCGAAATAAGCAATAGTTTCTTCGTGTTTTTTCGCTTCTTGAATGAATTCGTTATACTGACTTTGTAACTTTATTTTTTCATTAGTCAAATTATTTTCTGCAATTTGACTGTTGATTTCTAATGCTTTTTGTCTGTTTTTAATGTTTGAATTGAAAAGCGGTAGCGCCACTCCAAATTGTCCGTATACACCATTATAGCCGTCTTGAAAAGACGTTTGTGTTTTGAATGTCTGCCAGTAAACACCGCCTATTAATTCGGGTAATTTTTTTGATTTTTCAAGTGAAATTTGCGCTTTGTTACTATTTACTTCTTGCTCAAATAATTTTACACTGGGTTGATTGTCGGTAGCATTTTTTTCTAAATTTTCATCAAAATCCATTTTGAATGTATCTGAAACCGGGATAAAGTCTTTATCGGTGTTCAGGACATATTTGAAATGCAATTGTTTCATTTTATAATCACTTTGTAATTCTAGAAGTTGCATTTTTATTTGCCCTGATTGATTTTCGGCAGTTGCTTTTTCTAATATATTGCTTTCTCCTTTCTCAAAACGAAGCGTTGATTTTCTTAAAAATTCAGAATAAATACTATCACTTTTTTGTAATAATTTTTCTTTTTCTTTGAGATAAATCATTTCATAAAACAGTGTAGTTACTTGTCTACTTAATTCTTTTTTCTGTAAAGCTTCGTTCCATTTGCCCGTTTTGGCTTCTTCAATTAGCAGTTGTTTCTGCCTTTTGTAAACTGTTGGGAACTTAATTGTTTGCGAAACACCAATTTTTATATCATTAACATTACTGTTAAACTGACCGTACTCGCCAATAATTCCTGTATTGGAAATATCGTAGCCCGTTTTAGTCATCTGTAGCAAATATTCAGAATTTAGTTTTGCATTTTTAATTTTTATATTGTTTGAAATAGCAGTTTCAATGGCTTTCTCAATTGAAATTTTTTCCTGAGCATCTGCGTTTTGAAAAGAAAAAAACAGTCCCAATACAAATATTGTTGTAATTGATTTCATCTTTTTCGGTTTTAATTGAATTCCTTTTTCAAACATGATATATAAAATTGGTAAAACAAATAAGGTTAAGAAGGTGGCCACCAATAATCCTCCAATCACAACAGTTGCCAATGGTTTTTGTACTTCGGCACCAGATCCGTTGCTTAATGCCATCGGTAAAAATCCTAATGAGGCAACAAATGCGGTCATTAAAACTGGGCGTAAACGTACTTTAGTCCCTTGTAAAACAATCGCTTTTAAATTGGTTTCGCCTGATTTCCGAATACTATTAAATTCTGCAATTAATACCAAACCATTAAGAACTGCTACACCAAATAAGGCTATAAAACCAACTCCGGCACTGATGCTAAAAGGCATTCCTCGCAACGCTAAAAAGAAAATACCTCCAATTGCCGAAAGTGGAATTGCAGAATAAATCAATAGTCCTTGTTTTACGGAATTGAATGCAAAATATAGCAAAAGAAATATTAATAATAAGGAAACCGGAACAGCTATCATCAAACGGTTTTTGGCTTCGTTTAAGTTTTCAAAAGCACCACCATAAGTTGGATAGTAGCCCGCAGGAAATTTAATTTTAGCTTCTACTTTTCCTTGTAATTCTTTTACAATACTTTGTACATCTCTGCCACGAACATTAAAACCAACCACAATTCTACGTTTGGCGTCTTCTCTTTGTATTTGATTCGGACCTTCAGTAATTTCAACTTTTGCCAATTGGGATAGCGGAATTTGCAAACCATTTGGTGTTGGAATTAATAAATTTTGAACATCAGCCAAATCCTGACGTTTTTCGCCCTCTAAACGAACCACTAAATCAAATCGTTTTTCGCCTTCGTAGACGACACCGGTGCTTTGTCCTGCAAATGCAGTGTTTACTATTCGATTAATATCCTGAATATTCAATCCGTATTGCGCAATAGCCGCTCGATTGTAGTCAATTACTACTTGAGGCATTCCAGTAACAGTTTCTATATAAAGGTCAGATGTTCCTTCTACAGTATTTACAATTTTACCTAATTTATTGGCGTATAAAGCCAGTGTATCTAAATTTTCTCCAAATATTTTACACACTACATCTTGTCTTGCGCCAGTCATTAACTCATTAAAACGCATTTGTACCGGATATTGAAAACCGTAAGAAACACCGGGAACGGCTTCTAGTTCTTTTGCCATTTTTTCTGATAATTCATCAAAAGTTTTGGCAGATGTCCATTCGCTTTTGTCCTTTAAAATGATCATCATATCGCTGGCATCTATAGGCATTGGATCTGTAGGTACTTCGCTGCTTCCTGTTTTGCCTACAATTTTCTCTACTTCGGGAAATTTTTCTAGTAGTATTTTTGCCCCTTGGGAAATGGCTGTCATAGAAGTTTGCAAATTACTTCCTGGTAAAACCCTTGTTTCTACAGCAAAATCGCCTTCTTCTAATGATGGCATAAATTCACCGCCCATAAACGAAAGTGTAATCAGTGCTAAAACAAATAATCCCAAAGTTGCAGCAATAATTGTTCGTGGAATTCCCAATGCTTTATTTAAAAGAGGTTGGTAGAAATTTTCTAATTTCTCCATCATTCTATCTGAAAAAGTTTTTTTATGCGTTATGTTTTTATTCAAAAATAAAGCAGTCATCATGGGAACATAAGTCAGCGACAATATAAAAGCACCAAATAATGCAAATGCAATGGTTTGTGCCATTGGCAAAAACATTTTTCCTTCAATACCACGCAAAGTAAAAATTGGAATATATACAATCAAGATAATCAACTCTCCAAATACGGAAACATTACGCATTTTTATTGACGTTTCTAATACGGTATTATCCATTTCTTGCTCTGTAATTTGAGACGTTTTCCTGCTGTGTAAACTAAACAAACAGGCTTCTACAATAATTACGGCTCCATCTACAATTAATCCAAAATCTAGTGCACCCAAACTCATTAAATTACCGCTAACACCAAACATATTCATCAATATGACTGCTATTAGCATCGCTAAAGGAATAACTGAGGCAACGATTAATCCGGCTCGCAGGTTCCCCAAAAAGAAGATTAAAACAAAAAGTACAATTAATGCTCCTTCCAATAAGTTTTTTTCTACTGTTGAAATAGAATTATTCACCATTTTGGTTCGGTCTAAAAATGGTTCAACAATAACGCCTTCAGGTAAGGTTTTCTGGATTTGCTCAATACGTTCTTTAATTTTTTTGATAACCACATTACTGTTGGCTCCCTTTAACATCATCACAACTGCGCCTGAAACTTCACCAGATTGCACTCCTTTTTTATTAAAAGTCATTGCTCCGTAGCGAATAGCATTCCCAATTCGAACATCAGCTACATCCCTAATAAATAAAGGACCTCCGCTACTGGTGTTCTTAATAGAAATGTCTTTTATATTTTCGATAGTATTAATCAATCCTTCACTTCGGATGTATAACACTTTAGGACCTTTTTCGATATAAGCACCGCCCGTATTTTGATTGTTTTTTTCTAATGCTGTAAATACATCCGTAATTGAAATATTATACGATTGCAATTTATTAGGGTCAATGGCAATTTCAAATTGTTTCAATTTCCCACCGAAACTGCTAACCTCTGCAACACCTTCAACACTTAATAATTGACGGCGAACAATCCAATCCTGAATGGTTCTCAATTCGGTTACATCGTATTTTTTCTCGTAACCTGGTTTGGTTCGAACAGCATACTGGTATATTTCACCTAGTCCAGTCGTTACTGGTGCAAGAAATGGATCGCCAATACCTTTGGGGATTTGGTCTTTAACCGCACTTAATCGTTCTGTTACTTGCTGTCTTGCCCAATAGACATCAGTAGCATCATTAAAAACAATCGTTACCACTGATAAGCCAAAACGAGAAAAACTACGGATTTCTTTCAGTCCGGGAATATTACTGTTGGCTTGTTCTATTGGAAATGTAATCAGTCGTTCAATATCAGTGGCACCTAAAGAGGGTGCTGATGTGATAATTTGAACTTGATTATCCGTAATGTCAGGAACCGCATCGATAGGTAATTGGGTAAATTGATAACTCCCATATCCTATCAGGGCTATAATAAAAAGACCAACGATAAGTTTATTTTTTATTGAGAATTCTATGATTTTATTCAGCATAATTTTAGAATTAATGAATGTTCACTACTTATATTGAATACTGGCCTTTTAATTTTATCGTAACTGTAATAGCCACATTTTCATTATTCCTAAAAAACCAACCGTGTTTTCCTTCATACGGAGCATAAAATGTACCAACCATATTATTAGAATAGGCAAGCGTGTAGCTTTCAAAATAGACATCATTAACTGCTTTTACTTGTTTTACTTCGCCATGAAAATCAAAATAAACGATTCCTTTATTAGTCGTCCATTCGTATTTCATTTTTCCATACTTCAGCATATAGATTTTGTATTCGATTCCTTTTCCTGCCGGAACAACAACCTCAATAGTGTCTTCTCTTTCTGCATATTGTTTTTCCGGTGCGGGGTTATCTGCCTCGATTGGTCGCTGTACTTCTGGTCCGGAACCTGCTTTTTCCATTTTTATTAAAGGAAAAACCTTTTGAGTTGTTGTTTCCTGTTGATTCTCTTTATCTGAAACATGAAGTTTGCTGAACCCGAACAATTTGCCTGTTCCTATTGGATCTATTCCATATTCTGCAGGTAAAACTGCACTTACTAAAATTACTACAGCAAGCAGTAAAGCGAAGATAACGGCTTTTGCAATGTGTTTTTTACTTACTGTTTGATGATTTATTTCTGACATTTTTTAATTTTTAAGATGTAAAATAACCTGTTAGCTGATATCCTATTAATACAAATCCGGCAGCCATAAGCAACGTATTTGTTACTGTTGAAAATTTCATAAAGCTGGAATGTCTGCGCCAAAGAGTGATAACGATTAGCACAAAAGTTAATGCTATGAACTGACCTATTTCGACACCAATATTGAACCCAAGCAGATTGGTAAACAATCCTTCTTTTCCAAATTTGAAATCTTGCAATTTGCTGGCAAGACCGAAACCATGAAACAATCCGAAAATCAAAACGGCAGCTTTTGTATTGGGTTGCGTTCCGAAAAATCTTTTGAAACCACCTAAATTATCAAAACCTTTATACACTATTGACAAAGCAATAATGGCGTCAATTAAATATGAATTGATTGATATAGTACTCATAACACCAAATAACAATGTTGCGCTATGACCAATTGTGAAGAAACTTACATAAAGCACCACTTCTTTAGGACGATAGAGGAAAAAGATAACACCAACTAAAAAAAGTAAATGATCGTAACCCGTAAGCATGTGTTTTGCGCCAATATAGAGAAAAGGGCCAAATGCAACCCCGTCATTTCCTGACAAAAAAGTTTGTGTGTTTTCATCGACACCATGAGCAAAAACACCTGTGATGCCAATAAAAAAAAGTAAAACAAGAAATATTGTTTTTTTTGAATTCATTTTTATTTTCCTTTTAAAAAACTACTTCTCCCCTAAAATTTTTAGAAGAGAAGTAGTCTGTTGAATTATATTAATGTGTGTGTCCATGAGCCGCATCAATTTTGTCTTGCTCCACTTTATTAATACTATCCGTAATTACTTGATTGGAGCTATCTAGGACCACTTGAACCTGTTCTGTGGTTTCCGTAGATTGAACTTCTACATTTTCAGTTTCGTTGTTTGCTTTTTTGTTGCAAGAAGCTAACATTCCGATTGCGATAGTAGCTATGATTAAATTTTTTTTCATAATTATAATTTAAATGGGGTTTATAAAAAATAATAAAATTGAATTAATGTCGGTGGCCATGATTAATATCTTGTTCAGAAACTCGGCTGTTTCTAAATTTAGAAGAGATTGTTTTTCCATTTACAACTAATTTGATCGTACAATAAGCATATATATTTGCTTTAGGAACATAGACAAATAAAGAATTGTTAGTGTCCAAAGAAACTGGATTCGTTGCTTTTGTTTTATTGAAAAATTCAAAAACCGCCGAGCCGGTAACTTTTTTATTTGAAACCGTTTTTCCTTTCGCATCCAATATATAAAAACTAATAGTATTTTCTCTTTCGACCATTTCTATTTTGTAGTCTCCTGAATTTTGTATTATTCCACCATGTGGTGTTTTGATAGTATTAGTATTTACTTGTGCATGTGAAATTGTTGTAGCTGAAATAGATAATACTATTGTAAACGCTATTGAAAGCAATAATTTTTTCATTGATTTTGTTTTTAGAAAGTAGTATATAAAAAATTAACTTATAGCCCAAAAAAGGCAATAAGTATCCTATTATTCAAAGATTGAATAGTTTAGATAAAAGGTGTGGGCGGACCACGAAATTGTAATGAATGTAAATGAGGAGAAATAAAAATAAGTGGTTCTTTATTCCGAACAACTTCATTTCTGTAATAATATCCTATCGAATTTGTAAAAACTGATGTTTTATGTACTATGAAAAATTGATTAGGAACTTCTTTAAGAATTTTGACAACCTCGACCAATTGACTAATTGAAAAAGTATCTGAATTGTGGTTTAAATGAGCAAATAATAATGATAAACGACTATCATCCGAGTGCTCTTCATGATGATGATGGTGTTTCCCATCGTGGTGATGTTCTTTTATATGGGTATGCGGAAATAAGCTATGTCCTAATTGAAGGAAACAAGCTAAAAAAAGAAATAATATGTAAATTGATTTCTTATTCATTTTTACAAAAGTAAGTATTTTTTTTTTAAAGAAAATCACTGCTATCCGAAAGTCTAAAATAAAAAGAGCCTTAGAATCCCGTATTTT
>NZ_JBWJVK010000033.1:0-29688 GCF_056428945.1 Flavobacterium sp. GNP010
GAAAAATCTATTTAAGCCAATCGTAAATTATAATCCGTTATAACTTTAAGTTATAGTAATTAGAAATGTTTTGGATAAATAAATCTGACAATGAATCTGTTTTACCTTGCAAAGTTATGATATAGAAAAAACGTTCGATTGTCAAATCTGTAATGTCTAATATTGCTAATTCATTGTTTTGAAGTTCTTTTTGTATAGCATGAATCGAAATAAAAGCCACACAATCAGAGTTCATTAAATAGGATTTTATGCTTTCGGTGCTGCCTAATTGCATTTCAATCTGTAGTTCAGATACTTTAATATCAAATGGTTTTAATGCAAATTCAATAACTTCAAGTGTTCCAGAGCCTTGTTCTCGCATTAAAAAACGCATCTTTTTAAGCGCTTCTTGGGTAATCTCGTTTAGATTTACTAAAGGGTTGGAACTCTTACATACTAAAACTAATTCGTCTTTTAAAAATTCGGTATATTTAATAGATTTATTTTTAGATTGTCCTTCGACGATTCCTATTTCAATTTCTTGTTGTAGTAAAGCGTTTTCAATTTGTTCCGTATTTCCATTTAGTAAACTCACTTTTATATCTTGTAGTTTTTGATGAAAACGGGCTAAAAGTGGCGGAATTATATACTGAGAGATTGTAGTACTAGCACCTATTCGCAACAAACCAGAACGTTGACTGATTAAGGTATTCATATCAAAATCGATATCACGATAGACTTCAAAAATATTTTTGGTGTGTTTCAATAATACGTCACCAGCAACTGTCAATGTAATTTTAGAACCGTTTCTATTAAACAACTTGATTTTATAGTATTCTTCTAATTCCTGAATGTGCTTTGAAACTGCCGGCTGTGTTATAAATAATTCGTTAGACGCCTTTGTAAAGCTCAATCGATTGGCAACGGTGTAGAATACCTTTAGTCTAAAATCCATTTTGTATTTTATTAAAGTAAACCGTTGTATTTTCGAACAAACCACTCGGTTGCCAGAACGATCAAAATTAGAATCAATAACCAAATCCAATCAATCAAAGGCGTTTTAGTTATTACATTCTTCTGAATAGCTTTGTAATCCTCATTTTCTAAAAGTGATTTTATTAGGGCATCAACCTGATTTGGAAAATAAATTTTTCCTTGTGTTTGCGCTGCTAATTGAGTCAATTTCTCTACATCTGGATTAACGAATTGCTTTTCGATATCAAAAGCTAGGATTTCAAAACTACTGGAATAAGTAGTTTTCGAATTTAATTCTTTTACTGTAAACGCATAGGAACCTGCATTAAGTCCTTCTAGATTAACTTTATAAGCATTATTTCCTTTTAATAAATCGTAATTTTTAGTTTGCTTGGTTTTAGTATCGGTTACAGCAATAGTCAAACGGGCTTTTTCATCAAACTCATAATTTTTATTAAAATATTGAGCTGTAATTTCAATAGCTTCCCCTGAATTGTAAAAGCTTTCGTGTTCTACCACTAGCGATTTTTTAGTAGTATTCGAAGCTAGAAACTGAATAATCTTATCTATGAAAGCATCATATTTTTCAAAAGATTGATTATTTATGTGAGTTTGCAATCTCCATTTCCAACTGTTTTCTCCTAAAAGATACGCATTTCGCTTGGCTTGACTTTCTGCAAAAGCCAATAATGGCGCATTCGTATCGATATTTCTAATTTTAGACGAAAGCAAAATTGAAACAGAACCTTTTGTTGTAATCGTTCCAAAGGCATTTTGTAAAGGGGGTAAATTTTCAAACCCAATATTATCAATCGCAAACAAATTAAACTGTCCATTAAATACAGACAAATAATCTTCTTTTTGGCCACTCATTTTAAAGCTTAAATCATTTTGCTGTTGGTTCAAAAAATTAAAATCAGTATTGTTTCCAGTAATAATAAATGTATTGATTCCAGCGCTTTTATTGGTATCAAAAATAGTTTTAAATTCAGTTGTTGGCTGGTATAAAATTAAAACATTATAATCTTGTAATGATTTGATTTCATTAGGTTTAAAAATCGTTACTTTACGCTGTACATTAGATTCAATAGCTCTTTTTAGTGCTCCTAAATCAGGATGATTTATAGTAGATATAATAGCAATATTTGTCTTTTGGTCTAATACTTCAACAGCGAAATTTTTGGTATTGTTATAGGTGTTTTTTTCTTTTACCTTGGATGAAATAGTAGCTTTAAAAACTTGTACTCCTATTTTATCAGCCGGTAAAACTACCTGTACAGTTGCCGTTTTTTTTGATGGAGAAAAGACAATTGATTGTTTGCTTAAAACCGAATTCCCCTGAGATATTATAAAATCAGCCGTTATGCTTTTAGTTCCCGAATAGTGTAAAAAGGCTTCCACCGGGAATTTATTCTTGAAAAAAACGTATTTGTTTACGTTCAGCTGATTGATTTTTAAATCAAAAAAAGTAGTTGTATCGCCTACAATTAAAGGATATACTTTATTTATTGCATCAAAACTGTATACATAATCATTTCCTGAAGTCTGATTTCCATCTGAAATTAAAACTGTAGGATAGCTAGTGTTCTTATAGATACTTTTTAAATTTTTGGCAACAACATCTATATTAGTTTGAGTTCCTTTAAAATTAAATTTTTCTGCGGGTTCAAAATCATCGGAGAATTGATACGTTTGCACGTCAAATTTATCTTGTAAATCTGAATTTGATTCTATTTTTTCATGTAATTCCAGTACATTTTCATTGGCTTTGAGAAACGCAATAGAACTTGAATTGTCTACAATTATAGGCAAAGGTGTTTTTACATTTTCTAGTGTGTTTTTGGTCAGTATTGGATTTATCAATAACAATAAAATTCCAAAAATGGATGAAAAACGTAAAAAAGCCAAAAACCAACCGACTTTCGATTTGTTTTTGGCCTTATAGATGTATTGAAAATACGACAAACCGCCTGCTATTAATACAGAAATAAATAATAATAGTAAAGTGTTTGTTGTCATGTATTCTTTATTAAAAGATTCGAAGGATTTAAAGATTAAAAAATTAATTATACTTCAAAAATCTTTAAATCTTTGAATTTTAAATCTTTTAATTAAATTTTAAGTAAGCATTCCACCACACACATTCATCACTTGTCCGGTTACATACGCACTCATATCCGATGCAAAAAACAAACAAGCATTAGCCACATCTTCAGTGGTTCCACCACGTTTTAATGGAATTCCCTCTCTCCATCCTTTTACCACATCTTCGTTTAATTTGGCCGTCATTTCCGTTTCTATAAATCCTGGCGCAATTACATTACAACGAATATTACGAGATCCTAATTCTAAAGCCACTGATTTTGAAAAACCAATAACGCCCGCTTTTGAAGCAGCATAATTCGTTTGTCCAGCATTTCCTTTTACTCCAACTACAGAACTCATATTAATAATAGAACCCGAACGTTGCTTTAAAAACGTACGCTGAATGGCTTTAGTCATATTAAAAACCGACTTTAGATTAACATCCATGACGTTGTCAAAATCTTCTTCAGACATGCGCATCAACAAGTTATCTTTAGTAATTCCGGCGTTATTGATAAGTATATCAACAGTTCCAAATTCAGCTAAAACGGCATCTACAAAAGTCTGTGCTTCATTAAAATCAGCAGCATTAGATTGATATCCTTTAGCTTTAATACCTAAAGCATTCAATTCTTTTTCTAAAGCTTCCGCAGATTCTACTGATGAACTGTATGTAAAAGCAACATTTGCACCATGTTGAGCAAAAATTTCTGCAATTCCTTTTCCTATTCCACGACTTGCACCAGTAATAATGGCAACCTTTCCTTCTAGTAATTTCATATTCAAAAATTAGTTTATTTTTTATTTGAAGCTATTCCTGCTATCCATTACAATCTTTTCTATTTTTAAAGAAAAAATAGAAAAGGATTTTCATTGCTATCAGGGCTATAAGCGACTTGCCAAATATATACTATTTCCTTTTTTAAAAAAAATTTCACTTTCATTAAGCGTCATAAAATAACTTTATACATGAAAATAACGCCCTACTAGCTTATCCCAAAACGAACTGTAAATGGCAATCAGGGTAAAAACAAACAAAAATAAATGATACCAAGCATTACCAATCAAGTCAAAGAAATTTAATTTACCATTAGCGTAACTTAATATCAGTAATACTTGCGCTCCATAAGGTAGAACGCCTTGTATAACGCAAGAAAAAATATCTAAAATTGTTGCTGTCTTTCTTGGATTAAGGTCATATTCATCATTAATTTCTTTGGCAATTGGTCCTGTGATTACAATAGAAACCGTATTATTAGCAATAGCTAAATTAGCAAAACCAACTAAGGTACCAATTCCTAGTTGAGCCGATTTTTTACTTTTGATTAATTTTTTAATTTGTACCAGTAAATACGTGATTCCTCCAGCCTTATCTACTAATGCGGCTAAACCACCTGTAAGCATAGAAAGTAAAAAAATATCAGTCATGCTAGTAAATCCCTCATAACACTTTTGAGTAAATTCCATTATAGTAAATGAACCGCCCAGATAACCAATTATCCCTGCTAAAAGTGTTCCTATAATTAAAGTATAAAAAACGTTGATACCCACCACCGCTAGAACGATTACAACAATATAGGGCACAATTGCAATCCATGAAAAATCAGTTCTTGCAATAGCTACAGCAACAATATCAGAATTTAATCCTAAGTAGAAAAATACTAAAATAGTAAATAGTGCCGCTGGAAAAGCGATAAACAAATTGATCTTAAATTTATCTTTTAAATCACATCCCAGCGATTGTGTGGCCGCAATCGTCGTATCTGAAATCATCGATAAATTATCCCCTAGCATAGACCCGCCTAATAAAGCTCCTGAAATTAAGGGCAAAGAGGCTCCGCTTTTATCTGCAAGCGAAACCGCGATAGGTCCAATAGCAACAATGGCTCCAACTGATGTTCCCGTAGCAGTAGATAAAAAGGAAGCGATCAAGAAAATCCCCAACGGAAAGTAAGCAACATCGATTGTATTGATGCCAAGGTTCACTACCGCATCAACACCGCCCATTGCTTTGCTTACCACTGCAAATGAACCTGCTAATAAATATATCAAACACATAGTTATGATTTTACTATCACCACAACCAGCGATTAGAGTATCTATTTTTTCGTTTGTAGATGATTTATACAATAAAAATGCAGCTATTATTCCAATTAGAACTGCTACGGGCGAAGGAAAAGCATAAAAATCATTCAAAATGATTCCAGCTCCTAAAAACGTAAAAATAAAAACAAATAGCGGAATCAATGCAAAAGGATTCCCAGATTCTTTAGTAAATTTTGTCATAAAAATAATTTTAAATTAAGTGTTATGACGAAAAACAAACCTGTAGATGGTAATGTAAAAACAACATTTTTTCCAAAAGATATGGCTTATCGTTTTAGCACCTTGCTTGTTGTTGCAGGTTGCTATCCTAATGAAGGATTCGTGATAACGGGTGCAAAAGTAATTAATTATTTACGAATAAATCAAATAATTATATTAAAAATAAGAATAACTAAAAAAAACGCTACCAAAACTGATAGCGTTAATATATAAAATATTGAAAAACAGTAACTAACTACTTAGAAAGCTACATTCCACCTTGGCAATCTTCCATTTTCATCAAGGAAGTTTTGTAAAACTTGTCCTTCTGCAAATGTTGGGATTACTTTAGTTTTATCATTGAATGTCTCATACCAAACTACTTCAAGGGTACTAATATCCTCTATTTTCATTTGTGCTGGCCAAGAATATTTTCTTCCCGTTTTCGCAAATTGGTGTCCTTCTACGATTTTATCCTTCAGTCCACCATTTTTAATTTTCAAAGTTCCATTATTTTGAACAGTTCCGGTAGAACCAACCATAATTAGCTCTTTTTCATCACCTACTGAATACACTAAAAATACACCAGAACCTTCTGACGCGTTGCAAACTTCTGCTAAACTATCTTCTGTAGTAAATGAAAACTGATTGGTAACTTTGAATTTTTTTAACTCTTTGTACATATTATTTTATTTTTATTTGAATTGGCTACCACAAAAAAATACCCCACAAAATCGTGAGGTTCATTAGAAACCATTCGTTTGTATTTGTTTTATTAGGATCACAACTAAAAAAACAGCTGTATTTAATAAAGTGCAAAGGTATTTTTTTTAATTCTATTTATCATAAAAAAGCCTCACAAATTGTGAGGCTTTAATACTATTTAGAAAAAGCTTAGATTATCCTAAAACTTCTTTTACTTTTTTACCAATTTCAGCTGGAGAATCTACTACGTGAATGCCACAAGCTCTCATGATTTCTTTTTTAGCTTCGGCTGTGTCGTCAGATCCACCAACAATTGCACCTGCATGCCCCATGGTACGCCCTGGAGGAGCCGTAACTCCGGCGATGAAACCTACAACTGGCTTACGGTTTCCATCCGCTTTAATCCAATGAGCAGCATCAGCTTCTAATTGTCCGCCTATTTCACCTATCATTACAATACATTCCGTTTCTGGATCATTCATTAACAATTCAACAGCTTCTTTTGTTGTTGTTCCAATAATTGGGTCTCCACCAATTCCAATTGCTGTAGTGATTCCTAATCCTTGTTTCACCACTTGGTCAGCTGCTTCGTACGTTAATGTTCCTGATTTAGAAACAATCCCTACAGTTCCTTTTTTGAAAACAAAACCTGGCATGATACCAACTTTCGCTTCACCTGGAGTAATGATTCCCGGACAGTTTGGACCTATTAAACGTGCATTTCTTTCTTTAACATAACTATTTGCTTTTATCATGTCAGCAACAGGAATTCCTTCAGTAATTGCAATAATTACTTTAATTCCAGCATCTGCAGCTTCCATAATGGCATCCGCAGCAAAAGCTGGTGGAACAAAAATGATAGTTGTATCAGCTCCTGCTTGTTCTACAGCATCTTTTACAGTATTAAAAACGGGTCTATCTAAGTGAGTAGTCCCCCCTTTTCCTGGAGTTACACCACCAACAACGTTAGTTCCGTAATCAATCATTTGAGAAGCATGGAAAGTTCCTTCGCTTCCTGTAAAACCTTGAACAATTATTTTGGAATCTTTATTAACTAAAACACTCATGATATATTTTTTAGGTAGTTTTTAAAATTGTTTTGCAAAAGTATAAAATAGTAATCAGTAATCCGTATTCAGTATTCAGTTTTTTAATACTAAATTAGGATAATTGACTCATTTGATACCCTCGAAATAGTTTGTTGTCTTTTATTTCCCAAATCACCATAAAGTGAGCCAATAACATTTCTTCCCGCGGATTCTCAATCGTTTTTACGAAATGAGAATATCGTACCGAAATACGATCATTTTCACTAACAATATGACTTATTCTAACTTTGGAACGCACGTACGCTTTGCTCAAATCATTGGAAAGATTTAATAAAGAATCATAATTCAATTGAATCAATCCTTTACTACTATTCCATTCCACGACTACTTCAGGATGCAAAAAATCCTTAATGATTTCACTATCAATTAGAGCATCTGATTTGTAAAATTTTTGAACGATTTCTTTAGCAGACATATTACTTTAATTTGTTTAAAATTTCTGGTATTTTCTTGATATTAGCTAGTTGTTTCAGTTTTTCTCTCGATTCTTCAATTGGAGTTCCGAAATAAGACTTTCCACCCTCTACTGATTTTGTAACTCCCGTTTGACCAAGAATAACTGCCTTTGCTCCTATCGTAATCCCACTTGTGGTTCCTACTTGTCCCCAAATAGTTACTTCGTCTTCAATAATGACACAACCCGCAATTCCGGTTTGTGAAGCTATCAAACATTTTTTTCCAATAACTGTATCGTGACCTACATGTACTTGATTGTCAATTTTGGTACCTTCACCAATCGTGGTGTCACCGGTTACACCTTTGTCAATTGTACAAAGGGCTCCTATTCCCACATTATCTTTGATAACAACTCTTCCACCCGAAAGTAATTGGTCATATCCTTCAGCGCGTTTTTTGTAGTAAAAGGCATCTGCGCCTAAAATTGTTCCAGCATGAATGATCACATTATCACCAATAATGGTATGATCATAAATGGAAACATTGGAATGAATCAAACAATTTTTACCAATCATCACATGATTTCCAATAAATGTATTTGGCTGTATTACAGTTCCTTCGCCTATTGAAACTGAAGTAGCTATTGAAACATTCGAGAATTGAAATGGCTTGAAATAATTTGTCAATTTATTAAAATCTCTAAAAGGATCTTCAGAAATCAACAATGCTTTCCCTTCGGGACAAGCTACATTTTTATTGATTAAAACAATAGTTGCTGCTGAGTTTAATGCTTTGTCATAATACTTGGGATGATCAACAAAAACAATATCTCCAGTTTCTACGACATGAATCTCATTCATTCCCGTAATAGGAAAATCAGTATCACCAACATATTCACAGTTGATAATAGTAGCAATTTGTTTTAAAGTATACGCTTTTTGGAATTTCATAAATATAACTAGAAAAATAAGAAATGTGTAAAATAAAAAATGTGATAATGATTTAAATTAACACATTTTCTATTTATTAACTAATTTACTCCTTAACACGCTCCATGTAAGAACCTGATGCAGTATCAATTTTAATTTTATCACCTTCGTTAATAAACAAAGGCACATTTACAGTTGCTCCAGTTTCAACAGTTGCTGATTTAGTTGCGTTTGTAGCTGTATTCCCTTTGATACCAGGCTCTGCATAAGTCACTTCAAGAATAACAGATGCTGGCATATCTACAGAAAGTGGTAAATCAGTCTCTGTATTGATACTGACCATTACATTTTCTCCTTCTTTTAATAAATCTGGTGAATCCAAGATGTTTTTGTTCAAAGTTATTTGTTCGAAAGTCTCAGTATTCATAAAATGAAACTCATTTCCTTCTGGATATAAAAACTGAAATTTATGATTTTCTACTCTAACTTCTTCGATTTTATGCCCTGCAGAAAAAGTGTTGTCCAATACTTTTCCGTTAGTCAAACTTCTAAGTTTTGTTCTAACAAAAGCAGGACCTTTCCCTGGTTTAACGTGAAGAAATTCAATGATTTTGTAAATATCGTTGTTGTATTTAATACACAATCCGTTTTTAATATCTGATGTAGATGCCATTATGATGTTTGTTTATTTTCCCCACCCCGACCCTCCCCGAAGGGGAGGGAGCTAAGACTGGAAATTAGTTACTTATTTATTTTTATTATATTTTACATTTTATACTACATTATATTTTTTTACAATATAGTCACGTTTACACTCCCTTCCCTTCGGGGAGGGCTGGGGTGGGGATTAATAGTTCCCAGAATATCCTTTCATCACTCCACGCGATGAATTTCTAATAAAATCGATGATTTCATCTCTTTCGGGTGTCGCTTCCATTTCAGCTTCGATGATTCCTAAAGCTTGAGTGGTATTGTAATTTTTTTGGTATAATATTCTATAGATATCCTGAATCTCTCTAATTTTTTCAGTTGTAAAACCGCGTCTTCTTAAACCAACAGAATTTATTCCAACATAGGACAAAGGCTCTTTTGCTGCTTTTGTAAATGGTGGAACATCTTTTCGTACCAAAGATCCACCAGAAATCATCGCGTGATCGCCAATATGAATAAATTGATGTATGGCTGCTAAACCGCCAATAACTGCATATTTACCCACAGTAACATGTCCTGCTAGCGCTACTCCATTCACAATTATTGCATTATCACCAATGTGGCAATCGTGAGCAATATGTGCTGTTGCCATTACTAAGCAATTTTTGCCCAAAGTTGTTTGGCCAGAGGCAATTGTTCCCCTATTGATGGTCACGCACTCACGTATTGTACAATTGTCACCAATAATTGCTAAAGAATCTTCTCCACCAAATTTTAAATCCTGAGGAACTGCCGAAATAACAGCACCAGGGAATATATTACAATTTTTTCCTATTCTTGCGCCTTCCATTATGGTTACATTTGAACCAATCCAAGTTCCATCACCAATGATAACATTGTTATGTATAGTTGTAAAAGGCTCAATGACAACATTTTTAGCAATTTTGGCACCTGGATGCACATAGGCTAGTGGTTGATTCATATAATTTATTTAATCGTTTAACTGTATCATCGATTAACCGAATTAACGATTAATCAAATCAACAAAAAAATTATTGTTTTTTTGCAATTTGTGCCATTAATTCTGCCTCAGCAACTAGTTTTCCATTGGCGTAAGCATTGGCTTGCATGTGACAAATTCCTCGTCTAATTGGTGTAATTAAATCACACTTAAATATTAAGGTATCTCCTGGTAAAACTTTATGTTTGAACTTAACATTATCTATTTTCATAAAATAAGTTAAGTAATTTTCTGGATCTGGAACTGTACTTAATACAAGAATTCCACCTGTTTGTGCCATTGCTTCTACAATTAAGACCCCTGGCATTACTGGAGCTTCAGGAAAATGTCCGACAAAGAAATTCTCATTCATGGTAACATTTTTCATTCCAACAACATGACTTTCTGACATTTCAATGATTCTATCAATCAATAAAAACGGTGGTCTGTGCGGAAGAACGGCCATGATTTTATGAATATCCATCAACGGCTCTAAATGCAAATCGTAAACAGGAACATAATTTCGTTGTTCTATTTTGATGATTTTAGCCATTTTCTTTGCAAACTGTGTATTTACAAAATGTCCTGGCTTATTAGCAATTACTTTTCCTTGAATTCTTGTTCCAATTAAAGCTAAATCACCTACAACATCCAATAATTTATGTCTCGCTGCTTCGTTTGGATAATGCAACGTAAGGTTGTCTAAAATCCCGTTTGGTTTTACAGTAATTTCATCTTTGCCAAAAGCTACTTTTAAACTCTCCATTGTAGCAGCAGAAATCTCTTTGTCTACATATACTATAGCATTGTTTAAATCACCACCTTTTATTAAACCGTTTTCTAATAATGATTCTAATTCATGTAAAAAACTGAAGGTTCTAGACTCTGATATTTCGGTTTTAAAATCAGAAATACTTTTCATCGTTGCATTTTGTGTTCCTAGTATTTTAGTACCAAAATCTACCATTGCAGTTACTGAATAATGATCGTTCGGCATGACTAAGATCTCACTTCCTGAAGCTTCATCTGTGAATGAAATAACTTCTTTCACCACATAAATATTTCTTTTGGCATTTTGCTCTTCGATTTCAGCTTTTTCAAGAGCTTCAACAAAATATTTGGATGAACCATCCATAATAGGAAGTTCAGAAGCATTCAATTCTATGATTACATTATCTAAATCACAACCAATAAGTGCCGCTAAAACATGTTCAGGAGTTTGAATTTTAACACCTAATTTTTCTAAATTAGTACCTCTTTGCGTGTTGACCACATAATTTGCATCAGCTTCAATGATGGGTTGTCCTTCTAGATCTACTCGAACAAAAGTAAAACCATTATTTACTGGAGCAGGTTTAAAAGTCATTTTTACTTCTTTCCCCGTGTGCAATCCAACCCCAGTAAGTGAAATTTCTGTTTTGATGGTCTTCTGTTTAACCATTGTTTCCATTTTTTTGGTTTAATATTTGTTTTTTAATTCTTCTATTTCTGCAACAATTTTAGGCAAATTCTTAAAATGAACGTATGATTTGCTAAAATCATTGTATCCAAATGTAGGGCTCCCCTGCACTATTTCATTATCTTTTATATTTCGTCCCACACCAGATTGTGCCTGAATTCGAACATTATTCCCGATGGTTAAATGTCCAGAAATTCCAACTTGCCCACCAATCAAGCCGTTTTTACCAATTTTTGTTGAACCTGCAACTCCAGTTTGAGCTGCAATAACTGTGTTATCTCCAATTTCAACATTATGAGCAATCTGGATTTGGTTGTCAAGCTTTACCCCTTTTCTGATAATTGTAGAACCCATTGTTGCTCTATCAATCGTCGTACAAGAACCGATATCTACATTATCTTCAATAATTACATTCCCTATTTGAGGAATTTTAGTGTATGTTCCATCAGGATTTGGTGCAAAACCAAAGCCATCTGAACCGATAATAGCCCCAGAATGAATCGTGCAATTGTTACCTATAATAGTCTCTGAGTAAATTTTTGCTCCAGCAAACAACAATGCATTGTCGCCAATGACTACATTATCTCCAATAAAACAATTTGGGTATATTTTTACATTGTCACCCAAGATAACGTTATTACCTACATAGCTAAAACTCCCAAGGTATAAATTATCTCCATATTTTGCACTTTGCGAAAGAAAAGAAGGTTCCTCTATTCCGCTTTTATTTAATTTTACTTGATTGTAAAACTCCAATAATTTTGAGAATGCCGTATAAGCATCTTGTACTTTTATCAAAGTAGTCGTCAAAGGTAATTCAGGTTCAAAAGTCTCATTTACAATGGTTACTGAAGCTTTTGTTGAATAAATATAATTTAAGTATTTAGGGTTTGATAAAAAAGTAAGTGAGCCGTCTGTACCTTCTTCAATTTTTGACAATCTAAAAACTTCTGCCATGG
Source organism: Flavobacterium sp. GNP010 (assembly GCF_056428945.1). Lineage (NCBI taxonomy): Bacteria > Pseudomonadati > Bacteroidota > Flavobacteriia > Flavobacteriales > Flavobacteriaceae > Flavobacterium > Flavobacterium sp. GNP010. Next base: position 12,552 of record NZ_JBWJVK010000033.1, read on the forward strand.
GATTCCCAATAACTTCACCTTCTAAAATCCCTGCTATTTGTTCTGCTGTAAATTTCATTGTGACAAAAATATAAAAAATAGATTTTAAATGGTGTTTTTATAACAGTTGTTTTGGGAAACAGATGTAATACTTGGTCACCAATTTGGATAATGATTTTAAATTCAGCTGATCAGAGGATTCTATTACATCTTCTATCGTGCAGTCTTTTTTCAAAATCCGTATGGGTTCCGCCTCTTTGCTGTAGGCTTGATTTTTTATTTTTCCTTTAAATATAAAATAGTTCGTTTCTAGTAAGGAAATATTATTTTCTAATGCGAAACGCTCTTTCAAGGGCTGTAATTCCTCTATTGCTACTTTTTCACTGGTAAGCTTTATTTTTAATAAATCGCGATTGACAATCATTTTACTTAAAGATGACAAAATAAAATCATCTTGTTTTTGCCAGGATTTTAATGCTCCAATAATATCAAAATCATCTAATTGAGCAAATAAATCTAGAGTTTCGGCATCAAAAGTATCGATGGTTACTTTGTTTTGCAAGAAAAACAATAAAGGTTCACTGCAAGGAAGTGGAACTCCTTTTAATGTTAATTCTTTGGCGCGTTTTAAGATTTTCATCAAAATTAACTCTGCCACTAAACTCGTTTTGTGTAAATAGGCTTGCCAATACATCAAGCGTCGAGACATTAAGAATTTTTCTACGGAGTAAATTCCTTTTTCTTCAATAACCAGATAGTCATCAACCACATTCATCATTTGAATCAGTCGCTCCGAGTTGACATTACCTTCAGCCACACCCGAGTAAAAACTATCCCGCTTCAAATAATCCATTCGATCCATATCCAATTGACTTGAAATCAACTGCAACATGAACTTTCTGTTGTATTCTCCTTTAAAAACCTGAATCGCTAAACTTAACTTTCCGTCAAATTCAACATTCAATTGGTTCATAAATAACAATGAAATTTCCTCATGATGCACATCTTCAACAATGCTTTTTTCCATGGCATGTGAAAAAGGTCCATGCCCGATATCATGCAATAAAATAGCAATGTATAAAGCGTTTTCTTCTTCTGTAGACAATAAAACTCCTTTAAAACGCAATACGTCAACTGCTTTTTGCATCAAATGCATGCACCCTAAAGCGTGATGAAAACGAGTATGATTGGCACCTGGATACACTAAATAGGACAACCCCATTTGAGAAATTCTGCGCAAACGTTGAAAGTACGGATGCTGAATCAAATCGTAGATTAATGCATTAGGAATGGTAATAAACCCGTAAATAGGATCATTAAATATTTTAAGCTTATTAATTTGACTCACAATACGTTATTTTTTTAAGGTCAACAAATATAAGTAAATTCCATTTCAAAAATAGAAACGTACCAAATTGCCTTAATTTACTATCCAATAAAAGTTAACAAATAGCCCAATAATGAGCCACCCAACACTAGAATAGCACTGTTTATTTTTTTATAATTAAAAGCCACCGTAAAACTGATCATAGCAATTAAAATGGTTCGCCAATCTGCTATTACAGCGTAACTCATCTGAAAACAGATCGCAATAATTAACGCTACCGAAGCTACATTTACTGCATCTAGAAATATAGAAAACGGAATTGAATTCCTCATTTCTTTTACCAACGGATTTAATAAGGCAACAAATAAAAATGAAGGCAAAAATATTCCAATTGTAGACACAAGTGCTCCCAAAATCCCGTTTAATTGATATCCTATAAAAGTGACCGATGAAAAAACAGGTCCTGGCGTAAACTGTCCTACCGCAATCGCATCTATTAAAGTAGCTCTAGATAATAAGCCTTTTGCAACAAGTTCTGCATCTAAGAAGGCAAATAATACATAACCACTTCCGTATAGTATGGCGCCAATCTTCAAAAACACCAAAAACAAATTTAAATTGGTAACCGTCGCAACCGTTGTTTTAGAAAATTGAAATAACAATAATGGTAAAACAGTGAGACTATAGACATTATTTTTTCTAATAGTTGCAGTTAGTACAGCAAAAATACCTGCACCAAATAAAATATAAATTTGATTGAAATTTAAAAGCGCCAAAATTAGTGCTATCAATCCCAATATTCTTAATTCAACTGTTTTTAGGGACTTCGTAGCTAGCGGTAAAATGGCCATGATTATTATAGCAATAATTGCAGGCTGAATGCCATACAAGAAAGGTTTAATTTCTAGAAGTTGCCCGTATTCTTTGTACAACCAAGCAAAACATCCAGTTATTAAAACCGCAGGCAAAATAAAACACATGCCAGCCACAATTAATCCTTTCCATCCTGCTCTTTCCTGACCAATATGAATCGCCATTTCAGTACTATTTGGTCCAGGAATTAAATTAATAGCACCCACTAAATCTAAAAAATGCTGTTCGCTCATCCATTTTTTCCTAACAACAACTTCGTTCTGCATCATCGCAATATGCACTGCAGGGCCACCAAAACCGATTATTCCTAGTTTTAAAAATAATTCTGCAAGCTCTTTTAAAGTATTTTTTTCATTCATTCCAGTTTATTTTGGTTCAGTTATTATAAAATCTTCAAACAACTACATATAATCTATTAATTACAGCGTTAAAAATAATAAATAGTTTCTAGATCTAAGTTCCTTCCTAAACAATCAAATCTATAAAAAAATAAAGCTAATACTATAAATTACAAACTCTCGAGCAAACTACTTATTTCAGTTAAGTCATATTAAAACGATCCTTTTACAGTATGTTTCTAAGTATTTTCAAAAAAAATACCACCGTTTTATTTGATTTTAAAAATTCAATTTTTCAAATGAACTACGATTTAAAACAGTCTTATAATTATAAAAAAAATAATAAAATAGAACTTGAGTTTTGTCTTAGTGTCCTGTATTTTGTCAAAAATTATCAAAATATTAGCAGATTACAGTTGCAAAAAAATGTAATTTGGCACTTTAATCTCGTTCAACTGAACACTTGTAAATGCACCTTATGAATAAAATAAAAATACTTTGGGTAGATGATGAAATCGACCTTTTGAAACCACATATATTATTTCTAGAAAAGAAAAATTACGAGGTAACCACTTGTAATAATGGACTTGATGCCATCACAATATTTGAAGAAAATAATTTTGATATTGTTTTTTTAGATGAAAACATGCCCGGTATGAGTGGTTTGGAAACACTTTCAGACATGAAAGAAAAAAAATCTACGGTTCCTATGATTATGATCACCAAAAGTGAGGAAGAATATATTATGGAGGAAGCCATAGGTTCTAAAATCGCCGATTATTTAATCAAACCTGTGAATCCGAATCAAATTTTATTGAGTTTGAAAAAAAACTTGGATCATTCCCGATTGATTTCTCAAAAAACAACGCTGGATTATCAAAAGGAATTTAGAAAAATCACCATGGAAATGGCTATGGTAAATTCCTATGAAGACTGGATAGAATTGTATAAAAAACTGATTTTTTGGGAATTAGAATTAGAGAATATTGACGATCAAGGTATGGTTGAAATTCTAGAATCTCAAAAAACAGAAGCCAATTCACAATTTGGAAAATTCATCGAACGCAATTATGAGGATTGGTATGCTCCAAAAGCGGATAAACCAGTTCAATCGCACACGTTGTTCAAAGAATTAGTGCTTCCAGAACTCAAGAAAAAGGACAAGCCTATTTTATTTGTTGTAATTGATAATCTTCGCTATGACCAATGGAAAACTTTTGAAAGTGTAGTAGGAAATTACTATAAATTAGAGAAAGAAGTGCCCTATTATTCTATTCTTCCTACGGCGACACAATACGCGCGAAACGCTATTTTCTCGGGTTTAACACCCTTGGAAATGGAAAAACAGTTCCCTCAGTATTGGAAAAACGATCCCGAAGAAGGAGGTAAAAACCTTTTTGAAGCAGAGTTTTTGACCGCTCAATTGAAACGGTTGGGATTAGATCTTAAGGAGGACTATTTTAAAATAACAAGTCTTGCTGGTGGTAAAAAATTAGCCGAAAGCTTTAAAGCCTTAAAAGATAACGACTTAGTGACTATTGTCTATAACTTTGTCGATATGCTCTCTCATGCTAAAACTGAAATGGATGTAGTGAAAGAATTAGCCTCCGATGACAAGGCATATCGCTCACTAACGTTGAGTTGGTTCAAGAATTCACCTTTATTAGAAATTATACAACAGGCCCAAAAAATGGGTTTTAAATTGATTTTGACCACTGATCACGGAACCATCAATGTAAAAAATCCATCGAAAGTTGTGGGTGATAAAAACACAAGCTTAAATTTACGGTACAAAACAGGTCGCAGTTTAACCTACGAACACAAAGATGTCTATGCTGTAAAAGAACCAAAAAATATTGGCTTGCCTACCATTAATATGAGTAGTTCTTATATTTTTGCAAAAAATGATTTGTTTTTAGCCTACGTGAACAACTACAATCATTATGTGAGTTATTACAAAAATACGTATCAGCACGGTGGAATATCATTAGAAGAAATGATTATTCCGTTTTTAGTTTTTAATCCAAAGTAAAAAAAGTAGTCAGTATCAGTTTTTAGTGTATGTTAAGAACTTTAAACAATTTTATCAGAATGAATATCACTTTTTCTATTGACCAACTCGAAGAAGTTGCGCAAAAAATCATAGCCGAAAAGCCTAATAAAATAATTCTTTTTCATGGAGAAATGGGCGTGGGTAAAACCACATTAATCAAGCAATTGTGCCTAACATTAGGCGTAACTGGCGCAACAAGCAGTCCGACTTTTTCTTTGGTCAACGAATATGAGGCCGATAACAATATATTAGTCTATCATTTTGATTTTTACAGATTAAACAAAGAAGAAGAGGCTTTAGATATGGGTGTTGATGATTATTTGTATTCTGGAAATTGGTGTTTTATAGAATGGGCAGAAAAAATTCCGAATCTAATTCCAGAAGTTCATTCGGTTATTACGATCTCATTACTTCCGGACGGAACACGTTCTTTAACACTAAAATAAAAATTTGATCATGAACGCAGATCTTATCATTGAAATCATTCCTTTTTCGGCTGAATTAGCAGCTCCTATAAAAATCTTAAACTTAGAATGGCTTACCAAATATTTCAAAGTAGAGCCCAAAGATGAAATTGTGCTTTCGGATCCACAAGGGCAAATTATTGACAAAGGGGGATTTATTTTTTATGCCAAACACAAAGATGCCATTATTGGCACTGTTTCACTTATAAAAATTGACAATTCGACCTTTGAATTAAGTAAAATGGCTGTTACTGATGGTGTGCAAGGATTAGGAATTGGAACAAAAATGCTAAACCATTGTATAACATTTGCCCAAGAAAAAAAATGGGACAAACTGATTTTATATTCCAACAGAAAGCTGGTATCTGCTATACATTTGTATGAAAAATTTGGTTTTGTTGAAATTCCCTTGGAAGAGGGTATATATGAAAGAGCTGATATCAAAATGGAGCGAACTATAAAGTGAAATACACTAAACTTGAAATCAATTCAACAAAATTAAAGTTGCAAAATTTTTAAAACTTTTTGCGTAAATTGTACCCTTAATTTATCAACAGCAATGTCAATTACTATAACGCCATTTACCAAACAACAGCTTTTACCTCAAGAAGAAAAACTGGAAGTTGCAAGACAAAAAAGTGAACTTTTCATTGGTATTCCAAAAGAAACTAGTTACCAAGAACGCCGTATTTGCCTGACGCCAGATGCTGTAAACTCGCTGACCTACCACGGCCATAGGGTAATGATTGAAGCTGGAGCTGGTCTAAATTCTAGTTACACCGATAAGGAATATTGTGATGCAGGTGCTGAAGTGACCAGTGATACTAAAAAAGTATTCAGTTGCCCGATGATTCTAAAAGTTGAGCCGGCGACTTTAGCCGAAATTGAGTTAATGAACCCGCAAACCATTGTACTGTCTGCTATACAATTAAAAACCAGAAAAAAAAACTATTTTGAAGCGTTGACCAAAAAGAAAATTACCGCTCTTGCTTTCGAATACATCAAAGATGAAGGTGGAACTTATCCTGCGGTAAAGTCTTTATCTGAAATTGCAGGAACTGCGTCCATCCTTATTGCAGCTGAGTTAATGATTACGAATGAATTTGGTAAAGGACTTTTATTTGGTAACATAACAGGAGTTCCTCCTACTGATGTGGTTATAATTGGGGCAGGAACAGTAGGCGAATTTGCCGCTAAAACTGCCATAGGTTTAGGTGCAAATGTCAAGGTATTCGATAATTCCATCACAAAATTACGCCGATTACAAAATAATTTGAACCAACGAATTTTTACTTCTACAATACAACCAAAAGCCTTATTAAAAGCCTTGAGACGATGTGACGTGGCAATTGGAGCCATGCGAGGAAAAGACCGTTGCCCTGTTGTTGTTACCGAAACTATGGTCGAAAACATGAAAAACGGTGCCGTAATTGTAGATGTCAGCATCGATACTGGTGGTTGTTTTGAAACTTCAGAAGTAACATCTCACGAAAAACCTACGTTTATAAAAAGTAATGTTTTACACTATTGTGTACCCAATATTCCCTCTCGTTATTCTAAAACTGCCTCCTTGTCCATCAGCAATATCATAACGCCTTATTTGTTGCAAATAGCAGCAGATGGTGGTATCGAAAGTGCAATTCGTTGCGATAAAGGATTAAAAAATGGGGTCTACATGTACCACGGAATCTTGACCAATAGCGCCATAGGTGATTGGTTCGACTTGCCTAACAACGACATCAATTTAATTGTTTTTTAAGAAAACTTTCAGCTACCTTTGCAAAAAATTTAATTCATGAAATTCATACATCGTTTTGCCTATTATTTGGTAGGTTTGGTCATCGGTTTGTTTTTTGTAGCCTTAGTTTTCAGTGGTAAAGATACCCGTTGTAACTATTTTCCAAATGCAAGAGTTTTGAATGATTTAAGGAATAAACCCTTCTATTACTCCGATAAAGCTTCAATAATTTTGGCTGAAAAATGGATTGATACTGCTGATATAAAAAATACCTTGCAATTTGGTGATGTAGATTTTGACAAGAGTAATATCGATTTAAAAAAAGGTAAATTATACATCATTGAGGGTAAAACAATCAAAAACCAAGAGGTAACTTTAAAAGTTATTAATTATTCCGACAAAGCCGTTTTAGAGGAAATTATTAAAAAATAAATATTCCAATTCGAATAGTATTAGACTATAATTCACCTTTTTTAATGCACATTTGGGCGTGCCCCTCCGCAAAAACTTCGGGTCCTGCTGTTCGTTCCCGCTTTTTAGTCTAGGCCAAAAGGCCTGTCCTAAAAGAGCTCCACTGCCATCAGTCACGCGAAGTAGCATACGATTAGGAACATTACTTTTGTTAGATTTTTTCAATCCAATCTACAGCGCCTTTGTTATGTTGTTCTAAGTACACATTTGTTTTACTAAAATGCTTATTACCAAACCACTTTCCTTGATTGGCACTTAATGGCGATGGATGTCCCGATTCTAAAACCAAATGTTTGTTTCGGTCTATTTTAAGTCCCTTTTTGTGGGCAAAACCTCCCCACAGCAAAAACACAACATGCTCCTTCTCCTCTGATATTTTCTGAATCACAGCATCTGTAAAAACATTCCATTTTAAGTGTTTGTGGCTGTTAGCCGTGTCTTTACGAACAGTCAGCGTAGTATTTAACAACAACACACCTTGTGTAGCCCAAGATTCTAGATTTCCAGAGGTGGGAAATAAAACAGTACCTAAATCATCGCTCATTTCCCGAAAAATATTAAGCAAAGACGGCGGAATTCGAATACCGTCATTCACAGAGAAACACAAACCATTTGCTTCTCCATTGCCATGATAGGGATCTTGACCAATAATAACAACCTTTACATCTTTGAAACTGCAAAAGTTCAACGCATTAAAAATCAATTTTTTCGGAGGATAACACGTATCGTTTTCATATTCCTCATCAACAGATTCCATCAATTCCTGAAAATAGGTTTTTTTGATTTCATCCGATAAAATAGTTTGCCAAGTGGGAATGAGATTGATTTGCATAAACTTGTTTTGTAGTGCAAATATACGTTTCAAATCAATTTTTATATCGTACAAACGACAATAAACATTCTTTAAAACTTTGTGAAGAACTGTTAAATAGTCGTAGCTATTAACTATTTTTGTTTCAAAATGAATTCTACACCTAGATGATATCCATTACCGAAAAAACATTACAAGATTTACAATTTCCAACTGTACTCGAAACCATATCAACCATCTGTAATACAGACATTGGAAAAGAAAAAGCCTTAGAAATAACTCCTTTTAAAGATAAAGATACCTTGATGCGCGCTTTGTTGCAAACCTCAGAATATGTTTCGTCTTTCCAAAACAATAATGCGATTCCCAATCACGGTTTTGATGCCATTACACACGAGATAAAATTCCTAGCCATTGAAGACAGTTTTCTGGAAGTAAACAGTTTCAGAAAAATAGCTACAATCTCTTCTACTGTAAATTTCCTTTTGACTTTCTTAAGAAAATTTGAAGATTATTACCCTAATTTAAACTTAAGAGCAAACCAAGTTGAACTTACCAAGGACATCATTATCATGGTCGATGATGTGGTGGATAAATACGGCGAAATAAAAGACAACGCATCTCCTGATTTGTTGAATATTCGACGAGGCATGAACGCTATTCGAGGTAAGGTAAATCAGAGCTTTGGAACCGCCTTGACACATTACAATTCATTAGGGTATCTAGATGATATTAGAGAGAGTTTTGTACAAAACAGAAGGGTTTTGGCCGTTTTAGCCATGTACCGTCGTAAAGTCAAAGGTTCTATCATGGGTAGCTCTAAAACTGGAAGTATTGCCTACATCGAACCCGAAGCCACTTTGCAATATTCTAGAGAATTAAGTAATTTAGAGTATGAGGAAAAAGAGGAAATCAATAGAATATTGAAATTATTATCCAATCAAATTCGTCCCTATTTAAATTTACTAATTCAATATCAGGATTTCTTGAGTGATATTGATGTAATTGCTGCAAAAGCAAAATATGCTAATAGAATCAATGGGATATTACCAACAATAACTGAGGAACGCAGACTTTATTTTAGAGAAGCGTACCATCCTATTTTGTATTTAAATAACAAACAAAAAAACGAAATTACACATCCGCAAACTATTGAGCTGGATCAAGAAAACAGAATCATAGTTATTTCTGGTCCTAACGCAGGTGGAAAAACAATTTCACTTAAAACAGTTGGTTTACTGCAATTAATGTTACAATCCGGAATGCTAATTCCTGTTCATGAACGCAGTGAAACATTTCTTTTTGATCGAATTTTAACAGATATTGGAGACAATCAATCTATTGAAAATCATTTAAGTACCTACAGTTACCGATTAAAGAACATGAACTATTTCTTGAAAAAGTGCAATAGTAAAACTATGTTTTTAATTGATGAATTTGGTACAGGTTCTGATCCTGAATTAGGTGGTGCGCTAGCTGAAATTTTCCTAGAAGAATTTTACCATCGAGAAGCTTTTGGAATCATTACAACGCATTATTCTAATCTAAAAATTCTGGCTAACGAATTGCCTTTTGCTACCAATGCCAATATGCTTTTTGATGAAAAAACATTAGAACCCATGTATAAATTAGCTTTGGGACAAGCGGGAAGTTCCTTTACTTTTGAGGTGGCTTTAAAAAACGGTATCCCTTTTAGCTTAATCAACAGAGCAAAAAAGAAAATAGAAGTCGGAAAAGTACGTTTTGATAAAACCATTGCTACGCTCCAAAAAGAACGTTCAAAAATGGAAAAAACCTCTCAAACACTTAAAGAGGAAGAGACCAAAGCACGTGAAGAAGGCAAGAAACTGGAAACTATTAATGTAAAAATAAAGCAAAAATTGGAGAGTTATCAAGAATTGTACGATAGCAATCAGAAAACAATTTACATAGGTCAAAAAATTGAAGATATTTCAGAAAAATATTTCAATAATAAAAACAAGAAAGAACTGCTTGGCGAATTTATGAGAATTATTGAAATCGAAAATTCTAAACGTAAAAAGGCTACCATCAAGGAGTCAAAGGCAATTATTGAGAAGAAAAAAGAGGTTATCCAAGAGGTAACTGTGCAAGTCGAGGAAATACGAAAGGAAAAGAAAGAGAAAAAATTAAAAGTTGTTGTTGAAAAACCTAAGCCCGTTTTAAAAATTGGTGACCGTGTGCGCATGTTTGATGGAAAAGCGGTAGGAACAATTGACAGTATCGAAAAAAATAAAGCAACTGTAAATTATGGTGTTTTTACTTCAAAAGTAAGTCTAGAAGCATTGGAATTTGTTGAAGCGGGGAAAAAATAGATTAAAGTCATTGCGAGGAACGAAGCAATCGTACTAATTTAGGATACAAATTGAGCAACTTAATTCGATTGCCTCGTTCCTCGCAATGACAAATTCAAATAAAAAAACATGAAACCTGGATTTATCTATATCATCACTAATAAATACCAAACCGTAGTTTATACAGGCGTCACTTCTAATCTACCTCAAGGAATTTTGGAGCACAAAGAAAAAAGATATCCTACTTCATTTTCTGCCCGTTATAATGTGAATGTATTAGTTTATTATGAGCAATTTCAATGGATTGGTGATGCTATAGCTAGAGAGAAACAAATAAAAGCAGGTTCAAGAGAAACAAAAAATACTTTAATTCGTTCCATAAACCCAACTTGGAACGATTTATTTGAAGAAATTAAAGATATAATGACGGAATAACTCTCCTATAGACTAACATAAGTCATTGCGAGGAACGAAGCAATCGCACTAAAAAGATACAAGTTGAGCAACCTAACACGATGGCGTACGATTTTCATAATGATAAACTAAACAAGAAAATGCTCAATATTCCTAAAGACAAAAAAATTATCCTCTTTGATGGTGTTTGCAATCTGTGTGATTCCGCAGTTCAATTCATCATTAAACACGATACCAATGATATTTTTAGATTCGTAGCCATACAATCTGATTTAGGTCAAGAAATTATAAAACATTTAGGAATAGACACTCAAAAAACAGATAGTATAATCCTCTTCGAACCGGGTTTGGCTTACTATTATAAATCAGAAGCGGCCTTTGAAATCGCAAAAAAACTAGGAGGCTTGTTTTATTTGGCTTCCATTTTTTCGGTATTACCAACTTCATTTAGCAATTTTGTATATGACTATATTGCAAAAAATCGCTACAAATGGTTTGGCAAAAGGGAAAGTTGTATCATACCAACAAAGGAATTAAATGCAAGGTTCTTAGAATAATTCATACATGATAATTATCATACCTTTTCATGTATAAGGATAGTATTTTTGTTAAAACTTAAAACAAATATATCATGAAAGACACTACACTTTTCTCTTGGGACAATGGAACCTTTATAATGCTTGTGGTATTCGGTTTAGTAATCATTGGCTTGATTGTTTCAGTTTTAATCATGATGAATTCCGATAAAAAAGCAAAAAAATAGCTAAAAAAAAGGATGTCCAAATTGGACATCCTCTAATTATTAAAAAATAATCTGGCAGAATTAACTTCTGATTAATTTTCTGTATTTCAATCGTTTTGGTGTTAAATCTCCACCCAAACGTTTTTTCTTATTTTCCTCGTATTCAGAGAATCCACCTTCAAAACAATACACTTCTGAGTTACCTTCAAAAGCTAGAATATGTGTACAAATTCGGTCTAAAAACCACCTGTCATGCGAAATAACAACTGCACAACCTGCAAAACTTTCCAAACCTTCCTCTAAGGCACGAAGAGTGTTGATATCCAAATCATTTGTAGGCTCATCAAGCAGCAATACGTTTCCTTCTTCTTTTAAGGTCATCGCAAGATGCAAACGGTTGCGTTCCCCACCAGAAAGCATGGAAACTTTCTTGTTTTGTTCTCCGCCACCAAAATTAAATCGCGACAAATACGCTCTTGAGTTTACTTGTTTTCCGCCCATCATGATTAATTCCTGACCGTCTGCAAAGTTTTCCCAAATCGATTTATCTGGATTAATATTGGAATGCGCTTGATCAACATAAGCGATTTTTACGGTATCACCAATAGAAAATTCACCTGAATCTGGTTTTTGCTCGCCCATTATCATTTTGAAAATAGTTGATTTACCAGCACCGTTTGGCCCAATAATTCCAACAATTCCTGCTTGAGGCAAGGTGAAATTTAAATTATCATACAATAATTTATCTCCAAAAGCTTTAGCAACATTTTTGGCTTCAATAACATTAGTTCCTAAACGCGGACCATTTGGAATATAGATTTCTAAGTTTTCATCCAGTTGTTTTTGGTCTTCGTTCAATAATTTATCGTAGTTCTGCAAACGTGCTTTTTGCTTCGTTTGACGTCCTTTGGCCCCTTGACGAACCCAATCCAACTCTCGTTCTAAGTTTTTTCTACGTTTTGAAGCTACTTTTTCTTCCAGTGCCATACGGCTTGATTTTTGATCCAACCAAGACGAATAATTCCCTTTCCAAGGAATACCTTCTCCTCTATCTAATTCCAAAATCCAACCCGCCACATTGTCTAGAAAGTACCTATCGTGCGTTACTGCAATTACAGTTCCAGCGTATTGTGCTAAATGTTGTTCTAACCAAAGGACACTTTCGGCATCCAAGTGATTCGTAGGCTCATCGAGAAGCAAAACGTCAGGTTGTTGCAACAATAAACGACACAAAGCTACACGACGGCGTTCCCCACCAGATAAATTCTTGATTGGAGTATCGCCTTCCGGAGTTCGCAAAGCATCCATTGCAATTTCTAGTTTAGTGTCGATTTCCCAAGCACCCAATGCATCAATTTTATCTTGCAAAAGCGCTTGACGATCCATCAATTGCTCCATCTTATCGGCATTTTCATAAACTTCAGGTAAACCAAAACTATCATTGATTTTATTGAATTCGTCTAAAACTGCCATAGTTTCCGCAACGCCCTCTCTTACAATTTCGATAACCGTTTTGCTATCATCAAGAATCGGTTCTTGTTCTAAATATCCAACAGTATAACCTGGAGCAAAAACTACATCTCCTTGATAATTTTTATCAACTCCCGCGATAATCTTCAATAAAGAAGATTTTCCAGAACCATTTAGACCCAAAATACCAATTTTTGCTCCATAAAAGAAACTCAAATAAATATTTTTAAGTACTGGTTTATCTGCTCCCTGATAGGTTTTACTCAATTTTGACATTGAGAATATAACTTTCTTATCGTCTGCCATTTTCTTTTTTAATTTAAAATTTATTTAAAATAACTATTAAAGTCTTCCTTTAAGTGAACTAAATACCCAAGCATTAGCTAAAAATCCAACACCTACAGCGGCAAATCCCCATCCTGAAACATCACTGTAACGGAAAGCTCCCAAACCTATTAATAGTAATCCCATAAGAATCATTATTAAAGTTGCCCAACCTAAAATAGTGTTTTTATTCATTCCCATAATTGAGGTATATTTGTTTTTTTAGAAATGCAAATATCGGGATTTTTTACGCTTTAATTAAATATTTTATAAAGCATTTCTTTTAATAAATCAGAATGAGATAAGGCATTGGCTCCAACACCTTTACTTTTTACATCAATATCTCGTAAAGCTCCCACTATTTGGCTTACTTTTTTCATGGGATAATTCTTTAGAGCTACGTCATATTCCTTCATAAAAAACGGATTTATACCTAAAACTGAGGCTACATTTTTTGGGTTTTTATCCTTTAAACCATGGTATTTCAACAATTGGATAAAGAAACTAAAGACTAAACCCGTGGTCACAACCATTGGATTGTCTTTTGGATTTTGAGCAAAGTTATCCGCAATGGTATAGGCCTTCAGCTGGTTGCGTTCGCCTAATGCTTTTCGCAATTCGAATACGTTAAAATCTTTGCTGAAACCTATATTTTCTTCAATATGTTTGGGAGTTATAGTACTTCCAACTGGCAAAATAATTTGTAGTTTTTCTAGTTCATTATTTATTTTACTCAAATCGGTTCCCAGAAATTCAACCAACATTGCATTAGCCTTGGGTTCAATTTCATATTTCTTGCCTGCCAAAACGCGCTTAATCCAGTCGCCAACTTGATTGTCATACAGTTTTTTACTTTCGAAAACGACACCATTTTTCGCTAGTAATTTAGTTACTTTTTTACGTTTATCAAGCGTTTTGTATTTATAGCAAAATACCAAAACCGTAGTTGTCATAGGGTTTTCGGCATAACTTTCTAATTTGTCGATTGTTCGGATTAAATCTTGTGCCTCCTTAACAATGACCACTTGACGTTCTGCCATCATGGGGTAGCGTTTGGCTGTCGAAATAATATCTTCTATTGAAACGTCTCTGCCGTATAAAACAGTTTGATTAAAACCTTTTTCTTCTTCGGTCAAAACTTTTTCTTCAATAAAATCAGATAATTTATCGATAAAATACGGTTCTTCGCCCATCAAAAAATAAATTGGTTTGATGTTCCCGTTTTTAATGTCATTTACAATTTTTAAAACCTCGTCCATTTTTCAAATGTTCAGTATTTAGTTGCAGCGCTCTGTCTCTAAGTTTTAAAACTTGAAACTTTAAACCTGAAACTTCAAACTATTTTATATTTTTGCTTTATGCAGCAATTAAATTTTTCTTCCTATACTTTTCGATTCAAAAATAGCGAAAATAAAGTCTCCATTTTTGATGAAATTAGGAAAAAATTTATCATTCTTACTCCAGAGGAATGGGTTCGTCAACATGTTGTCCAATTTTTATTGGAAGAAAAAAAATACCCAAAATCATTGATTAACGTAGAGAAGGTTTTAAAAGTCAATGGCTTGCGCAAAAGGTACGATGTCGTGGTTTTCAATTCTGATGGTTCCATTTTTATTCTCATCGAATGCAAAGCACCCGAAGTAAAAATTGCACAAGCTACTTTTGACCAAATTGCTCGTTATAATATGACGATGAATGCTCAATATTTGATGGTAACCAATGGTTTGAATCACTACTTTTGCCAAATGGATTTTGAAAATGAAAAATATCAATTCCTACATGAATTGCCAACGTATAAAATAGAATAATCAAAAATTGTTATGAAAATAGCTGTAGTTATACTGAATTGGAATGGAGTTTTATTGCTAGAACAATTTTTACCTTCTGTTGTAAAAAATTCCTCAGATGCAGTTATTTATGTTGCGGATAATGCCTCAACAGATACTTCTATTGCTTATGTTAAAGCACATTTCCCATCCGTTAGGATTATTGAAAACAAAGGCAATCTGGGCTTTGCAAGCGGTTACAACGAAGCATTAAAACAAGTCGATGCAGAACTATATGCTTTAGTAAACTCTGATATTGAAGTGACAGAGAATTGGTTGCAACCGATATTAACAACTTTTTTAAACGAACCCAATACGGCTATAATTCAGCCTAAAATATTGGATTTTAAAAACAAAGAATATTTTGAATACGCAGGCGCTGCAGGTGGTTTTATAGATCAATTTGGGTATCCGTATTGTCGTGGTCGTATATTTGACACTATCGAAAAGGACCTTGGCCAGTACAATGACAACATAGAGATTTTTTGGGCAAGTGGCGCTTGTTTTTTTATTAGAAGTAGTGTTTTTAATGAATTAAAAGGCTTTGATGACGAATTTTTTGCACATCAGGAAGAAATTGATTTGTGTTGGCGCGCATTAAATAAAGGTCATAAAATAAAATACATTTCAGAATCAGTAGTGTATCATGTAGGCGGAGCAACTTTGCAGCAAGGAAATCCAAAAAAAACATTTTTGAATTTCAGAAACTCCTTATTGATGTTGACAAAAAATCTTCCTGAAAATAAATTATATCCAATTCTTTTAGGCAGAATGGTTCTAGATGGAATTGCAGGAATGCAATTTCTTGTGACTGGAAAATTCAAACATTTTGTAGCAATATTAAAAGCTCATTTTTCGTTTTACAAACTTTTTTTAGTTCATTATAAAAAAAGAACTAAATTTCAAGAACAAAAATACTATTGCATAAAAAGTATCGTTTTCATCTATTTTATTAGGAAAGTCGTTGTTTTTAACGATTTATTTAGAACAAAATAAATATAAAAAAGTAAATTTGTTTTTAACATTTAATTAAATCAATACCATTTATGAAAAAAATAGTAATTGCCTTATCCGTTTTAGCGCTATTGTCTTCCTGTGTTTCTAAAAAGAAATATACTGAATTAGAAGCTAGAAATAAAGAAACTCAGGACTTATTAAACACTGCTACCGTAAAATTAAATGCTTGTTTAGAGGAAAAAGCAGCGCTTTCAGCAACTGCATCTTTGTTAAAAGAACAAAACCAAGGATTGATAAGCACTTCTAAAGATATGACGATATTATCTACAAAAGGTGCTGAAAATATTGAAAAAGCGTTAGAATCTATCAAAGAGAAAGATTTAAAAATCAGCAGAATGCAGGATGCTTTAACTAAAAAAGATAGTGTAACTCTTGCTGTAGTAACGAGTTTAAAAAGTGCTGTAGGAATTTCTGATCCAGATATCGAAATAAATGTAGAAAAAGGAGTTGTTTTTATATCAATCGCTGATAAATTATTATTCAAAAGCGGAAGTTATGAAGTTACTGACAAAGCAAAAGGAGTTTTGGCTAAAGTAGCAAAAGTAGTTAATGACAAGCCAGATTTTGAATGTATGGTTGAAGGCCACACTGATAATGTTCCATACATTGGTACTGGAATTTTATTAGACAACTGGGATTTAAGTGTAAAACGTTCTACCTCTATCATTCGTGTATTAACCAACCAATTAGGTGTTAAACCAGAACAATTAATTGCAGCAGGAAGAAGTTCGTACATTCCTTTAGTAGCTAATGATACCCCTGAAAATAAAGCGCGTAACAGAAGAACTCGTATTGTTGTATTGCCTAAAATCGATCAGTTTTATGACATGATTGAAAAAGAAATGAAGAAACAAAGACCATAATTTTTTCTTTATATACAAAAGTAAACGCCTCAAAATTGAGGCGTTTTTTTATGCCTATTTTGTCCCGTCCTGAAATAGCGATACACAATAAGTATCCTAATGGAAAAACATGAAG
>NZ_JBWJVK010000034.1:0-29496 GCF_056428945.1 Flavobacterium sp. GNP010
ATAAATGATAGGAATAGAACCATCATAAAGAAAAAAATGAGCACCCACAATTTTTGTTTTAACGGTTCTAAAAGGTAAAGTATCTGGTGTAAGTTGAATAGAATATTGTTTTTTATGTTGCAATGTGCTGTCAAACTCAATGATAGTTAAAGGAGAAATGGTATTTCCTAAATAGATCTTTCCTTTAGAGTGGCCGGCTAAGTAAAATCCATAATTATTTAAGTTTTTTGTTAAAGTCCTTGATGCAACGTTAGGAGTAAATCGACGAATAAATGGATTTTGCTTCTGCATAGTATCCTCTGATGATAGAAATAAAACAACAACAAAAAGCATACTTGATACTACTATTACTAAAAGTGTGATAATCCCTTTTTTGTGGAATTGACAAAGCATAAGTCCACAACTACCTATGACGATGAAAAAAAGGTTGAAAATCAAATGTTCAGTCCATCCTAACTTTTCTAAAATTCCACCACAAGAGCATGGAATAAACGAACTAAAATTCAAAATTAAAATAATATATGTAGTAAAAACAGTCATTAAGCCCACTGATAAATAAAGGGCCTTTATTCGACTTACTCGCAGAGATAAAGCAAGTACTAGTCCCAATTCCGCAAAAATTACAAGAAACGAAATAGAAGCAGCATAAGCACTTAAAAGTGGAGACTGGCCTAATTGTGTTTGAAAGTTTTCAAAATCAATTAGTTTACTGATTGCAGCATACGTAAATAAAATGATATACAGGAAGCAGACCATCTCTAAAAATACATTTTGTAATTTAATATTCAGTTTCATATTACTTTTTATTTAAAGCAAAATTCTGAATTATAAAATGACTATAGTTGTCTTTTTGGGAGTAAGAGATGACTGAAACTGATAACTTTAATCCTCAACTGACGAAATAAAACCAACTTCATTTCGTTTTAATTCGTTGGGAGAAAAACCAAATTGTTTTTTAAATGATTTTGAAAAATTTGGATAATTATTAAAACCATTCATGACAGAAATATTTTTTAACGGTATTCCAGTATGTTCAATCATAAAGAAAGCTCTTTTGAGTCGCTCTTGATTATAAAACTGATAAATACTAGTCTTAAAAAAATGGCGAAAACCATCTTTTAATTTATGTTCATTTGTTCCGAATTTAGATGAAAGCACTTTTAATGAGGGAAGGGGTTCTTCAAGGTGTGCTAAAATATAATCATAAAGTTTTTGAATCAATAGTGCATCTGCCTTTCGAGTTTTATTATGTTTCTCGTTTTCATTCCCATACAATAAAGGAGTATAAGGATCTTGACGTGCAGGAGTAACCAGATTTATTATAATTTCCGAACGATTAACCAACCGTACAATGTTACTGGCGACCGAAATAGGTAAATGTTCTTTAGGTGTAAAATCTAATGTAATGGTTGTAGGCAAAGTACTATTTGCCTCAAGTACTTCTTGAAATTGTTCAAAAGAGGCTGTAGTAATAATATCCGCCAAAGATAGGTTGATCAACTCAGATTCGGAATGACCCAAAAAGGAAGTAACTTCGGATGTAAAGCTCTTGATTGTAAAAGAGAAATCTAAAACAAATGTGCTTAGAGCTGTAAATTGAAATGTCTTATGTGTATTAACGTAACCAATTTGAAAAACCGACTCCTTCATTTCTTCCGCTACCATATTAATTAAAACAACTAGCGTTTCCAATTCTTCATCATTGGAACATAAAGGAATGCGAGTGTTGAAATTACCGCGTGCCATTTCAAATAACATTTGATGAATTGTAACAATACGCTCTTCGTTGTATGTTTTATTCATAAGATTCAACTTTTAATTTTTATCTTATACTAAACGCTAAACAAACCCTTTTAGATAAATTAAAGCGTCATCTTCTTTAGTGAAAATTTGAGTAGGTACAGAAGGCTTACTAATCTCTACATAAAAAGTACTAATAATAAAGGATACTTTTTCATGTACAATAAGTGCTACTGCTTGCGTCAAAATAGAGCCCGACTGTGCTAAATGATCTCTTCCAGCCTTCTCAGTAGCTGCAACACCTCTAATATCACATAAAATAGGATAAGTACATTCGTTTTGAAAATGGATTCTATCGGTTACAACACACTGGGCTACCCTTAAATCAATAGTTGTATTAGGTTTGTATTCAAAAAAGAGAATGCCCCCAGAGATCCAAAACCGGGCAAAATCATTCTCATAAAAATCATGTGCTGCAATCATGTTTTATGGATTTAATTTTTCTAATTTAACAAAAATATAAACATCTATTAATAAGTTACTTGCCAATTTGGGATTATTTGTTGCAATTTGGATGTTTTAGTTGTCATTTTGGGACTTTGACTTGTTATATTGGGAGTATTGAGGTATCAGATGAAATAACTTTAAATTTTTATGATGAATTTTAGAAATCTAATTTTTAAAATAACTTAAAGATGGCAAAAATCAAGCACAATAATTTCATAGACACAGTCGATGAGGTTTTATCAAGAGCAAAAAAAGAAGGAGTACTTCATCTATATGCAGAAGACAAAAAATTGACAGGTAGGACAATCCAAATTAAGGGAAAGGAAATGTTTCATTTTGTTACAACCGGTTACTTGGGACTCGAACAAGACATTCGGTTGAAAGAGGCCGCAATAGCAGCCATAAACAATTATGGTACACAATTCCCACTTTCTAAGTCATATATTTCGCATCCGCTGCACAGTGAACTAGAGCAAAAAATGAAAAAAGAGGCTATTTCACGAGTTGCTAGACAGCCACTATGCTGTCTGAAATGAAATTATTGAAGTAAACGAAGTGACACTCGGAATGATATGTAGCGGAATGACATTATGAACAAAACAGTACCGAACTTAAAAGATGGGACCTAAATGGATTACTTATTCACTTTAATATTGACAGTATGATGCAGTCCACTTATAAAGATGCTCTCTACAGTATACTTAAAAAAGAACAGGAAATAAGTTTGGAATCAGTGCATGTAATAGACGAATCCTGTCGTATGACTAAATTCCTTCAGGATTTATTATCAGGTATGAAAAACCATGTTTTGGAGCATCATTTTATAGATGAAAATGAAGAAATTGAATTCTTCAGAATCATAAAACCTCAAATACTGGGTAAGTTAATCTATTACAACAAGATGTACAGAATAGAAACTTCTTGTCCAGTGAGTACAGGAAAAATGTATTATAAATATTTTTCCAGTGAATTACAGCAGCTAAAGCATGAATATAAGGAACATATTTGCAATTCTGATTTTTACCGATATTATCGTTCTGGACGGACAGATAGAGATCACGATTTTTTTAAATTAGGAAAAATAAATCTTAATACGGGCCTTAACAGTTTTATCTTTGAAGTTGATACCCAATTTTCTACATATTATGATTACAAAGTTTCCCGTATTATAGCGGATGAACTGCTTTATAATTATTTAATTATCAAAATAAATCCTGTTGACAAGCCGGGTATGGCTTTACAGAATGCCGAATCTACCAAAGATGTTTTCTGGACAGAATCTAAAAATGCACTGATAGAATTAATTTATGCTCTTTACGCATCTGGAGCAATTTCTAATGGTAAGGTCGGAATCCGTAAAATCAGTTTAATTTTCCAGCTATTATTTCGTGTCCAATTGGGAGATATTCATCATGCATTTCATCGGATGAAAGACCGCGCAGGTAATCGCACTTTATTTTTAGACCAACTCAAATCTTCTTTAGAGCAGTATATGGATAGAGATTTATAAATAATTATAATCTTTCCACATTTAAAAGCAGTATTTAAAAATACTGCTTTTTTTGTAATAGCTACCCATATATACCCATTGGTAAAGTTCGCTCTGCATAAAACTTCACTTGTAAAAAAGTAACGTTATCATCTGATAAATAATCAACTATGTGTTTTTTAGAAATTTAAAAATCTTCTTTTCAATTGGCTAACCTTGGCATAATATAGTACAAATGTTTTCCAACTTTGTATAAATGATTAAAACATATCTATATGAATATCGATAGAATGGAATTTATAAGTTGGATGGAACGTATCATGGACCGATTTGATTTAATGAATGATCAAATTAATGATGTCCACAAAAGTAGAAACAATATTGATGGAGAAGAATTGCTAGATAATCAAGACGTCCTTCAAATATTAAAAATCAGCAATAGGTCTTTACAGCGGTATAGATCTTCAGGTAAACTGGCTTACTATACAATTAGTGGCAAAATCTATTATAAATTGTCGGATGTTCATCAATTTATACGTGATAGTTTTAACGCACCCTTTTTAAGATGTAAAGACAAAATAGGACAAGTCAAGCCAGTTGAAGTCATTAATTGATTGGAAGGTTCTTGTCCCATTATTTTCGGGTAATGAAATTTAAAATACTCTTGTAGTGAACGAACAACCTACTGATAGACCAGAATTTTCAGAACAATTTTCGGATGTCTTACTAGTACATGATACAAAAAAAAAGAAAATTGAAGTAGTTAAGGATATTGGAAAAGATCAAGAACGGGAAACGATATTGCCAAAAAAAAAGAATGAAAACCAGTTTATAAGGATAGACAAACACGGAGATCTATTAACTAATTTTTTCAGCAATTTCTACCATCAATTTAAAGATCCTACCCATTTTCCTTTTCTAAGCTTTTCAGCAAAGCAAGTAACTGCTATAGCTATTGAAATAAAAAAAGCGATAAAAAATTTTAGCAAAGATGTAGAAAAAATAATAGTTAAAAATGAAATAAAAATAAATTATAAACAAGAAAATAAGAATACTATGGAAACAACAAAATTGACAACAGAAACGGAAAACCGTTACAAATTAGAACAAATTGATTGGAAAGCAATGGCTAATCTGGGATTAACAAAAGAACGACTTGAAAAAATGAATGTCCTGGAACCTTTGTTGAAAGGCTACAAAACGAATGAATTAGTTCCTGTCACTCTTGATTTAGGGACATCAATCACTAGAATGGACGCTAGGCTTTCACTACAAGCAAAAGAAGATGGTCAAGTAGTAATGGCAATTCACGGAATTCGAAAAGAACCTCAACTGCATTTTAAATTCTTTAGTCATGAATTTACAAAGGAAGACAAAGATAATTTGCTGAAAAATGGAAATTTGGGGAGAGTGGTTGACTTGACAAATCCCAAAACAGGAGAAACAATTCCATCAATTATAAGTATCGACAAGTTAACAAATGAACTTATTGCACTTCGAACAACCCTCATTAAAATTCCAGAAGAAATCAAAGGCATTAAGCTTGATGATCAACAAAAAATGACTTTGTCAGAAGGTAAATCTTTGTATATTGAAGGTATGATTTCTAAAAAGGGAGAGCCATTTAATGCTTCTGTACAGTTTAATGCAGACAAGCGATATGTTGAGTTTTTATTCGATAGAGGAAATAGCAACAAGCAAACAGAAAAGCAAGATGTTGAAGTTCCAAAAGCTTTTCGAGGAAAAGAATTGGATACTGCGCAATTCGAAAAATTTAAGGAAGGGCAAACAGTTTATGTAAGCGGATTGGTTGATAAGAAAGGCAAAGAATACCAAGGATACATCACATTCGATAAAGAAACAGGGAAAACAGGTTTTTCTTTTGACAATCCCAATAAACTAAAAGAGAGAGCACAACCAAAAGATGAAAATAAAACACAAGTTGCTGTAAATTCTGAAGGTAAAACTAACGAGGCTACTAAAAACAGTAAAGAGCCTCTGAAAAGCAAACAGGGTAGCCCTGAAACTGAAAAGCAACAAGAACTGCAGGAGAAACCCAAAGAAGCCAAATCAAAAGGGCGAAAAATGTAATTACGCTAAAGACTTGTTCAGATGAAAGTAGTAATTGCAGAAAAACCAAGTGTTGCTCGGGAGATTGCTCTCTTGTTAGGAGCTACAGAAAAGGAAGAAGGTTACTTGATGGGAAATGGGTATCAGGTAACCTGGGCGTTCGGGCATTTAGTGTCTTTAGCAATGCCGGAAGATTATGGAATTAGTTGGTTTCAAAGAGAGGCTTTGCCTATATTGCCTAATCCATTCTTATTGACAGTACGTAAAGTAAAAAAAGACAAGACTTATAGTCGTGATCTTGGGGCATTGAAACAACTCAATACTATTGATCAACTATTTAAAAACTGCGATAGTATTATTGTGGCTACCGATGCAGGACGAGAAGGCGAGCTTATTTTTCGGTACATCTATGAATATTTAAACTGCTCTAAACCTTTCGAACGGTTGTGGATTAGTTCGTTAACGGAAAAGGCAATTCTTAAAGGATTTGAGAATCTAAAATCGGGAAAAGACTTTGATAGTTTGCATGATGCAGGAGTAGGAAGGAGCCGTGCAGATTGGTTAGTAGGAATCAATGCTTCGCAAGCACTAACTGTTTCGAGCGGAAGTGGTGTTTTTTCGCTGGGTCGAGTTCAAACTCCAACATTAGCATTAATTTGTAAACGGTTTTTAGAAAACCAGTCCTTCAAAGTTGAACAGTATTGGCAAATTGAATTAGAACATAATAAAGAATACATTGATTTTAAAAGTCTTTCCACTCTTAGATGGGATGAAGGTAAAAAGGCTGAGTATGTACTGAAAACGGTGCATAAGCATGGAAAGGCTTCAGTAATGGACACAGAAACTAAAACCGTTAATGAGCAGCCACCATTATTATTTGATCTTACCGCATTGCAGAAGGAAGCTAACAGAAGGTTAAGCCTAACGGCTGAGGAAACGCTCAATATTGCTCAAAGTCTTTATGACAAGAAATTTATTAGTTACCCACGTACTGGGAGTAAATATATTCCTGAAGACATGTGGGAAGAAATTCCTAAGTTGATAAGGATAATAGAAGAGGTTGAGAAATTCAAAGCTATAGTTGCTAAAATGAGATTAAATCGTTTGAATAAAATGATCGTCAATGATTTAAAAGTGACCGATCATCATGGAATATTGATTACGGATAAAATACCGTCCGCTTTGTCAGCCAAGGAGAAGGCAATTTATGAAATGATTGTGTATCGATTATTAGAATCAGTTTCTCCTGCTTGTACTAAAGAAATAACGAACATTGTACTACAGGTGGCACACTATGATTTTGGATTAAAAGGAATTAAAATTCTTGATGCAGGTTGGAGAGTTATCAAAGGTGATTTTGTCGATGAGGATAAAGATCCAATTCAAGAATTACCCGCACTAAAAATTGGTGATGAAGTAAAGATTAAGACAGCAAAAGTAGTAGCAAAGAAAACCAAACCACCAGTTATTTATACGGAAGCAAGCTTGTTATCTGCAATGGAGAACGCGGGGAATCAGATTGAAAATGAGCAGGAACGCAAAATAATACAAGGTGTAGGAATTGGTACCCCAGCTACTAGAGCAGCCATTATTGAAACACTTTTTAAGAGGGAATATGTCAGACGCGATAAGAAATTACTGCTTCCGACAGAAAAAGGATTAAAGGTCTATGAATTGGTTAAGGACAAAAATATTGCTAATGTAGAATTGACTGCAAACTGGGAACTAGCTTTGGAAAAAATTGAGAATAAGGAATTGAATTTAGTAACCTTCCAGAAAGGAATAGAAACTTTCACAAGGTCTTTAACTCAAGAAATACTTGATTTAGTAATAGAAGTAGAGCGACAACCTGAACTTATTTGTCCAAAATGTAAGGTCCAAAAATTGATTATTCGGGACAAGTTGGTAAAATGCAAGGACGAAAATTGTAATTGGGTTCAGTTCAGAAATATATGTGGCATGCAACTCAGTCTTGTGGATTTGGAAACATTAATAACTACGGGAAAGACCAATCTCTTAAAAGGGATGATAAGTAAATCAGGTAAGAAATTCGATGCTTTTATCGCTATGGATGAAGGAGGAGAAACCTCTTTTATTTTTCCCCAAAAGAAGAAAATGAAATAAATTAGTTGATGAATCTCTACTTGCTTTAGTAAAAAGTAACTATTACTGAATCTGCAATTCTCACAGAAAAGATTAATCTAAGAGATTTGAGTATCAACTTAAATTATTAAAAAGAGGCTGTAAGCAGGATAGGGCTGGAATGCAGTGGAGCGTAGAAACGCAGCGCAGAGCAATGAAGCTTTATTCTGCTTATATAAGCCTGACCGAACACAAGGAATGAACGTGCGGAGCTGAGGAACGGAACAGCCTAAAAAAACAGCTGCTTATTTTTAAGCTGCTGTTTTTTTATGGGCTGTGAAGTGCCTGCGAAGGGTAGGTATGCTGATTAATAAATTTCGTTAACACCTTACTCATGAAGGCATACCGACGGGAGCAGCCGAACGGAGCAAAGTGAATGACTGAAGTAAGACTGATTTTTAAACGATCTCTAATTAATAAAAGCTTTTTCCATCATTTCCAACTCTGTTCTAGAAATTCCTCTTTCACCGTCGGAGGGTTAACAACCCTCAACAAAATACTGTATTATTTTTTTTAAGGCGTTTTTTCTTTGGGGGCTATACCAATAAAGTTCATAAAATGGTATTCTATCAATGACCTATTTTCTTAAATCCAAATTGATTACTTAATAAAGATGAAACATTTGTCTAAGAGGGTATTCAAGTTTTGAACATCTTGTTTCAAGTAGTTTTACAAGATATTTTTATAAATCTAAAGTCACTACATTTCGAACAAAACATCTAATTTAGTTTACTTTGAAAAGAAAAACGAAATCAAAGTCCGTGGCAAAGTCCCGATTTATTTAAGAATAACTATTGATGGACTTTCAAAGGAAATTAAAACTAAACGAAGAATTAAACCTGATAAAAGGGATAACAATCTTCAAAAAAATATCGTGTCTAGTATTAATGTAAAATCGTTGACTGCGCACCTGAAAACATAAGAACAACAAGTTGAAGAATAATAGCATCAGTTTCTAAAAGACGAAGACAAAGCTACTTCAATCGTATTAAAAGCAAAGTTGCAAGAAACGGACAAAAGTGTTAGAATGTTAGTTCCCATTTTCAAAAATCACAATAACAAAATAAAAGAATTGGTTGGGAAAGAATATGCACCAGGAACATTAGAACGTTACAAAACTTCGTTGAACCACACCATCGAGTTCCTGCAATGGAAATATAAAGTTTCGGATATCGAGATTTACAAAATAGATCACGCTTTTATAACCGATTATGAATTTTGGTTAAGAAGCGTTCGGAATTGTGCCAATAACACAGCGGTAAAATACATCAAAAATTTCAGCAAAATAATAAAGCTTTATCTGGCCAATAACTGGCACGATAAAAAAACCTAAGCAAACTACAAACCGAAAGTAAAAGAAGTCGAGAGAGTTTATTTATCTGAAAAAGAAATTCAAAACATCATTGATAAAGATTTCAAAACCGAAAGATTGTACCTTTTACGTTATATATTCCTTTTTAGCTGTTTTACGGGTCTAACATACATCGATTTACAGAACTTGACAAAATCTTCATATTAGCATCGGAATTGATGGGAAGAAATGGATATTTACACATAGAGAAAAAACAGAAATCGCTACTAAAATTCCTACCCTTCAAGTGACGCAAATGATTATTGATAAATATGAAGACCATCCAAAAAGCAATAACGAAGATAGATTACTTTCCATTTTAACCAATCAAAAAACGAATGAATTTCTAAAAGAAATAGCTTGGGTTTGTGAGATTGAAAAAGAATTAACCTTTCACATTGCCCGCCATACTTTTGCAACAACTGTAACGCTCACAAATGGTGTTCCGAATGAAAGTGTAAGTAAAATGCTTGTTTATAAAAACTTACGAACAACACAACATTACGCGAAGGTTTTGGATAAAAAAGTGAGTGAGGATATAAAAGTTTTAAGGGATAAGTTTGCAATGATATCAAAACAAAAAGAGCAAAAAATAATTTAAGAACACTTTTTTTATTCAAAAAAAATATTATAAAACAATGAAACGACTACTACAAAAGTTGATTAGGCTATTTTTAAACTTCTCATCTTACAGAAATTTGTATCAAATATTTAAACATATAAAAGATGAAAATTATCGTAACAGGTTCTTTAGGAAACATAGGCAAACCATTAACACGAGAGTTAGTGCAAAAAGGACATCAAGTAACTGTAATAAGCAGTAATATTGAAAAAATACAAGCTATTGAAAATTTAGGAGCAATTGCAGCTATTGGGTCATTAAATGACGAGGGCTTTCTTACAGAAACTTTCACAGGAGCAGATGTAGTTTATACGATGGTTCCACCTAATTACTTTGCTGAAATTGATATAAGAGAATATTATCGTAAAACAGGTATTGTTTACAAGCAAGCCTTGAAAAAATCTGGAGTAAAACATGTTATAAATTTAAGTAGTTATGGTGCACATTTAGACAAAGGAACAGGAATTATTTTGGGTTCACATTATGTAGAACAAATCCTTAACGAATTATCTGATGTGGAAATAACACATATTCGACCTACTTATTTCTATTATAATTTACTCAATCTGATTGATATGATAAAAAATTCAGGGATGATTTTTGCCAGTTATGGTGGCGAGAAAAGTTTTGATATGGTCTCACCTATCGATATTGCATCAGCAATTGCAGAAGAAATTGAAATGACATCCACACATCGAAAAGTAAGGTATGTTTCTAGTGACACACTTTCTGGTGTTGAAATTGCTAATATTTTAGGAGCTAAAATTGGTAAACCTGATTTAAAGTGGATTGTGGTTTCTGATGACGAAACACGCAAAGGTTTCTTAGAAAATGGTTTTCCTGAACTGCTAACAAATAATTATGTTGAAATGTTTTCAAGTTTAAAAAGTGGTAAATTAGCCGAAGACTATAAATTGAACAAACCAGCAGTTTTAGGTAAAGTAAAATTTTCAGACTTTATAAATGATTTTGTAACCGCCTACAATTCATAATAAATATTTAATTTTGAGCAATGAAAAACAATCCAATTCATAGATTTAAAACCATTAGCGAGTACCATCGACAAAGAGGATTACCGCAACCAGAGCACCCATTAATCAGTTTGATTAATTTTGAAGAAATGAAATATTTGGGAGAAGATAGTCTCGTGAGTTGGTCTATGGATTTTTATTCCATTGCATTAAAAAGAAATATTAATGGGAAAATAAAGTACGGTCAACAAAAATACGATTTCGATGAAGGCGTTTTGTTTTTCATTGCTCCAGGACAAATTTTCAGTATAGAGGTAGAGAAAAATAAAGTTTTACAAACATCAGGGTGGATGTTACTTGTCCATCCTGATTTTTTATGGGGAGCAAGTTTGGTCCCAAAAATAAAAAAATACGACTATTTTGATTATTCCATTAATGAAGCTTTGTTTCTTTCTGAAAAAGAAGAAACAAGTTTAATAAACATTTTGCAAAACATCAAACAAGAATACCAATCGAATATTGATAAATTTAGTCAAGATTTAATTATTGCTCAATTAGAATTGTTTTTAAAATATGCTGATAGATTTTATAACCGCCAGTTTTTAACTAGAAAAATAAGCAATCATCAATTATTAAATCGGTTAGAAGAATTATTAGACAATTATTTTGGAATTGACGATTTAACAGTTAGAAGTTTGCCTACTGTAAATACAGTTGCTGAAAATCTAAATGTATCACCCAATTATTTGAGTTCGATGATTAAAGTATTGACTGGACAAACTACTCAACAGCACATTCACAATAAATTGATAGAAAAAGCAAAAGAGAGATTATCAAATACAAATTTATCAGTTTCAGAAATTGCTTTTCAGTTGGGTTTTGAACATTCACCATCATTTAGCAAATTGTTTAAAGCAAAAAGCGGCGTTTCTCCTTTGAAGTTTAGAAATTCCTTTAATTAAAAAATAGACTTTAAAATGATAAAACGGAAAGTTTAGTATTATTGATTGGTATTCAAATCCTCGTGGTAATCAATCATTTTACTTAAAACTTCCATTGTTATTCTAAATTTTTCTTCCCCAACTAATTCTATGTAATTATCAATTAAATTGGATAATTTTTGATTTGAAGTCGTTACAAATTCTTTACCATCATCAGTTAAATTAATTCTGTTACTTCTTTTATCATTATTTATAGTTTTGGAAGTTATCATTCCAATTTCTTCCAATTCTTTTAAGGTTCTACTCATCGCTTGTTTAAAAACTAATGATTTTTTTGATAGTTCACTATTAGTATTGCCTTCTGGACTGATATTAAAAATTACAGGCATAAAAGATAATTTCATATCAACCTTTTCAGGTTTAATATTATGTTGAGACCAAACATCAAAATGCTTTTTTGCGATACAAATTAACCGGCCAAAGTTGTCTTTGTGGTCATATTGAACATTAATCTCTTTATTTTCATTCATCTTGAAATATTTTTTACAAAGATATAAAATAAATAATAGTAAACAATGTTGTCTATATAGTAAACAATGTTTACATTTGCATCAAATAATTTAATTCAAATAAAATGAAAAAGACAATTTTAGTAGCAGGTGCAACAGGCAACCTTGGCGGTCGCATTGTAAAAGCATTGATAAAAGAAGGTGCAGAAGTTAAAGCGATAGTTCGTAAAGGTAGTGATCCAAAAAAAATTGAAGCATTAAAAAATCTTGGTGTTACTGTAATACCAATAGATATGGCTAACATTTCAGAAATTACGGCAGCTTGTGTTGGCGTTTCTTGTGTATTATCGGCGTTAGCAGGGTTAAAAGATGTAATTGTTGATGGACAAAAAAATCTTTTGGAAGGTGCAATTCAAGCAGGTGTACCTCGTTTTATTCCTTCTGATTTTTGTACAGATTATACAATCATTCCAAAAGGAGAAAATAGAAACTTTGATTTAAGAAAAGAGTTCAAAGATGATTTGGATAAAAGTAAAATTAAAGCAACTTCTATATTCAACGGATGTTTTGCCGATATTTTAAGATACAACACGCCTTTGTTTGACACAAATAATAAGACTATTGTCTATTATAACGAAAAAATAGAATGGGAAATGGATTTTACAACAATGGACAATACCGCTGCTTTCACTGCATTAGCATCTTTAGATGAAGATGCACCTAGAGACTTAAGCATTGCAAGTTTTAGAGTAAGTCCATATGATTTAGTTCGATTGAGCGAACAACACAAACAGCAAAAATTTGAACTTGTAAACGGTGGTTCAATGCAAGGTTTTTCAGCCTACAACAAAAGCCAAAGAGTGGCAAACCCAAAAGGCGAAATGGAATTATATGCATCGTGGCAACAATCACAATATGTATATAGTATGTTTTTGGCAAATCACTCCAAGCTTGATAATGACAGATATCCAAATTTACATTGGGCTTCTGTTGAAGAAAATATTTAAAAAATTAATTTTAAAAAACAGTTAAATTCATAAATGATAAGTTACAAAAAAATTGACCAATACAACACGGAGAAAACAATTGAAATTGCAGAAAGTTTCAAAAAGATAATAGAAAATTTAGGTGAAGATACCAACAGAGAAGGTCTTCAAAAAACTCCAGAAAGAGTTGCCAAAGCATTCCAGTTTTTAACACACGGATATGAATTGGATCCTTTAGAAATTTTGAAATCGGCATTGTTTACAGAAGATCATAAGCAAATGATTGTAGTGAAAAACATCGAAGTCTATTCTATGTGCGAACACCATATGTTACCATTTTTCGGAAAAGCACACGTAGCCTATATTCCTAATGGTAAAATAGTTGGGTTAAGCAAAATACCCAGAGTTATTGAGGCTTTTGCAAGACGGTTGCAAGTACAAGAGCGATTGACAGACCAAATCAAAGATTGTATTCAAGAAGCGTTAGAACCACTTGGTGTGGCTGTAGTTATTGAGTGCCAACATATGTGTATGCAAATGCGTGGCATTCAAAAACAAAATAGCGTAACCACAACCTCTTCTTTCACTGGAGCATTTGAAAAAGATAAAACGAGGAAAGAATTTATAAGTCTAATTTCCAATAAGTTTAGTTAAATGGAAGTATTTGTATTTAAAACTAATGTAACAACAAAAAATGAAGTAATTTCGATAAGTCAATTATTAAATAGCTTACTAGGAAGCGGAAGTTGGAATTTTGATTTAGAAGATATCGACAATATTTTTAGAGTTGAAACTGACAATAATAAAGCTTCAGAAATAATTTCACATTTTAATTTATGCGGTTTTCTTTGTGAAGAATTGCAATAAAAAAACCACACTTCTTGGATAAATCTAATATCGAATAAGTGTGGTTTTTATCATTTAATAGTTTAGCAAATTTTTTAAAAGTAAGAACAATATTTCATCTTTAGAGTTTTGCTATACTATAATTAATATTCTATTTGATTTTTATAACTTTGTTAAATGGAAAAGACAGAAACACTTGAAGATTTTTATTTGACAAAAGTAAATGGAATGCCCGAAAATCTCAAAAAAGAGATTGGACATTTTAATGTTTTTAAACTGGATGATTTTGTTGGCAAAAAAGCTAAACCAGTTCCATATAGCCGAAAAGATTTTTATAAAATTAGTTTGATTATTGGAAAAAATAAAGTGCATTATGCCGATAAAATAATAATCATTGAAGAGCAAGCTTTATTATTTGCCAATCCACAAATCCCATATAATTGGGAACAAATTGACGAAATACAAACAGGTTATTTTTGTATTTTCACAGAAGCATTTTTCAATCAGTTTGGAAATCTAAAAGACTATCCTTTGTTTCAACCAGGAGGAAATCCAATTATTTCGATCTCTACAGAAGAAGCCGAATTGTTTAAAAAATTATTCGTAAGAATGTTTGAAGAAATCAATTCTGATTATACTTTTAAATATGATGCGATAAGAAACCTTGTTTTTGATGTTATTCATTCTGCTCTAAAAACTGAACCAATTGCAACTTCTTTATACAACAAATCGAATGCTGTCGTTAGAATTTCTTCACTTTTTATGGAATTATTAGAGCGTCAATTTCCAATTGAATCAATAGCACAACAAATTACTTTTCGCTCACCATCAGCATTTGCAAATCAATTAAACATTCACGTAAACCATTTAAATAAAGCATTAAAAGAAACAACAGGCAAAACTACATCGCAAATTATTGCTGAGCGAATTACGCAAGAAGCAAAAATTTTACTCAAACAAACCAATTGGAATATTAATGAAATCGCTTCGTGTTTGGGCTTTGAAGAATTATCTCATTTTATAAACTTTTTCAAAAAAGAGGTTCAACTTTCTCCGAAAGTATACAGGATTACATAAATATTTGATTTTTGCAACTTATGATTTGATTTATTCAATTCTATCAACTTGCTCCAGCAATACCTTTGTACCATAATTAAAAACATAAAAAATATGGAAAATAGCAAAGTTTGGTTTATCACAGGTGCATCAAAAGGACTTGGATTAACATTAGCAAAAAAATTACTGGCACAAGGATACAAAGTAGCTGCTACATCAAGAAGTGAAAAAGCATTGATTAATGCAATTGGAAATGCGTCTTTAAATTTTCTACCCTTGGAAATGGATTTGGTCAATGAAAAAAGTGTCAGAAACGCAATTGAAGTTGCAATCAATCATTTTAAAACAATAGATGTTGTAGTAAATAATGCTGGTTATGGTCAGATTGGGACATTGGAAGAATTAACAGACGAAGAATCAAGAAAAATTTATGATGTAAACGTATTTGGATTATTAAATGTGGTCAGAAATACGATGCCTTATTTACGTGCCAACAAATCAGGTCACATTTTCAATATTGCATCGGTTGGTGGTTATTATGGGGGTTTTGCGGGTTGGGGAATCTATTGTTCCACTAAATTTGCTGTTGCAGGATTAACAGAAGCTTTAGCAGCAGAAGTAAAATCTTTTGGAGTAAAAGTAACTTTAGTTTACCCAGGTTATTTCCGAACCAATTTCCTTTCGAAAGAATCTATCATAATTCCTAAAAGTCCCATTGATGAATATGAAGAAGCCAGACAATCACAAATTTTACATCAAAATCAAATCAACGGAAATCAACCAAATGATCCTGAAAAAGCAGCTGATGCATTAATTGAAATGGCAAAAGAAGAAAATCCAGCATTGCATTTATTTCTAGGTGTTGATGCGCTAGAAATGGTAGAACAGAAAATCAATATAATTGAAAATGAAGTTGAGAAATGGAAATCTGTCAGTTTATCAACAGCTTTTAAAAACTAATAGAAATAAATTTGAATTTAAAATTAGACTTTTCAGGTGTTGCAGTTTTCCTTTTAACGATAGTATTTTTTTCCTCTAAAGATGCTTTAAACAATAGCCAAAAAATGGATAATGAAAATAAATATGTAGGTATCTGGGTTACTAAAGATGGCTATATCAGACACGAATTATTACCCAATAATCGATATGATGAAGCTCGCGGAAATCGTAAAAGTGCATATCAAGGCGACTACAAAATTACTGGAGATCATATTGATTATAAAGATGATACTGGTTTTGTTGCCGATGGGGATTTCAAGAATGATATTTTATACCACGCAGGTATGATATTGTACAGGGAGAAAGTGCAATAATTTTTCATCATTTTCTTTGATTGTAGAATTCATTTTATAAAAAACTTTTTGCCAAATGACAAATTTCGTAAAAACATCTTTCACTAACTTGCGACTATGAAAAATTTTATAGACTACATCTTACAGTTTGGAAATTTAAACCAACAACAGATTGACTTGATTTCAAAAAAAGCAACGGAATTAAATCTGAATAAAGACGATTATTTTCTAGAAGCAGGAAAGGTTTCAAAACAATTTGGCTTTATTATAGATGGAATTACTCGGGTTTCTTATTACAACAACAAAGGAGAAGAAATAACCAAATACTTCATCGAAGAAAATAATATTTTAGTCGATTTAGAAAGTTTTGAAAATGAACTTCCGTCTATTGCATACGTGCAAGCAATAACCGATTGTAAGATGATTGTTTTCTCGAAAAAAGATTGGCAAGAATTGCTCAACACAATTGTGGGTTTTGATGCCATTGTACATAAAATTATTTCAAAAGCATTACTTCAAAAAATAGAAAGAAGAAGTTCTTTAGTTTCAGAAGATGGAACTACCAGATACTTGGCTTTTTTAGAAACCTATCCCAATCTTGCAAATCGTATTCCGCTTTCCTATTTAGCTTCCTATTTAGGTATGACGCAATCGTCATTAAGTAGAATAAGAAAAAACATCCGATAAATTGCTTTTTGCCAAATGGCAAAAGATTTCATTTTTAAACGATGCAACTTTGCAGTATTAATTTAAAAAAATAAAAAATGAAAACCGTATTAATTACAGGAGCAAACAGAAGCATTGGTTTAGAAACCGCTAAACAGCTTTCAAAAAAAGGATTATTTGTCTATTTAGGAACTCGTGACCTTCAAAAAGGTGAAACAGTTGTAAAAGAATTAAACGAAAATGGATTCGAAAACATCAAAGCTATTCAAATTGATGTTACTAATCTCGATAGCATTGTAGCTGCCAAAAACACAATTGAAAGTGAACAAGGCAAACTCGACATTTTGATAAACAACGCAGGAATTAGCGGAGGTTTTCCACAATCAGCAATCGATACTGATATCACTATTTTTAAAGAAGTCTATGATATTAATGTGTTTGGGCTCATTCAAGTAACTCAAATTTTTATGGATTTATTAAAAAAATCTGGTCAACCACGCATAACTAATTTAACTTCTGGTTTAGGTTCGCTGACATTGCATAATGATCCAACTTGGCAATATTATGATATTAAAGCAGCTATTTACAATTCATCAAAAGCAGCGCTAAATATGTATACCATCACTTTAGCTTATGAGTTGCGAGAAACTAACTTCAAAGTCAATGTGATTGACCCGGGTTTTACTGCTACCGATTTTAATCATCATACTGGACCAGGAACTGTAGAAAGTGCAGCAGCATTTGTAGTAAAACATACTTTAACTGATGATAATGCACCAACTGGAAAATATTTTAGCAACGATATTAAAGATGGAACTGAAATAAGTCCTTGGTAAAATAAAAACCCATTTTGGATACAACTAACTTCATTTTGGAAACTTTAAAATTTTAGATACTGCGCAACTTTGTACTTCACCAATAACAATAAAAATGAAATACAAAATTTTAGGCAACACAGGATTAAAAGTATCAGCACTTTGTTTAGGAACAATGAATTACGGCGGAAAAGGGTTTTTTGGTTATATGGGAAATTTAGACCAAAACGAAGTCGACGAACAAATTAGAACCGTAACCGAAGCTGGTGTGAATTTTATTGATACTGCCAATATTTATTCTGAAGGATTGTCGGAGGAAATGATTGGGCAAGCCATAAAAAATCTATCTCTCAATAGAGAAGATTTAGTTTTAGCAACAAAAGTTCGTGGTGCTGTTGGAAATGGACAAAATAATTTAGGACTTTCTCGCAAACACATCATTCAAGAAGTTGAAGGAAGTTTAAAAAGGTTAAAAACTGATTATATCGATTTGTATCAAATTCATACTTCAGATCCATTAACGCCAATCGAAGAAACCATTCGAGTTTTAGATGATTTAGTTCAAAGTGGAAAAATTCGTTATTTCGGAGCAAGTAACGTTTCGGCTTGGCATTTAATGAAAGGTTTGGCATATTCTGATTATAATGATAGAAATAGATTTGCATCATTACAAGCCAATTATTCATTAGATACTCGAGATATTGAAAGAGAAATAATTCCGTTATTGACCGACCAAAAAGTAGGTTTAATGGTTTGGAGCCCATTAAGTGGTGGTTTACTTTCTGGAAAATACAAACGAGATTTACAAGGAGCAAAAGGTAGATTGAATGATTTTCCTTTTCCACCATTCAACGAAGAACGAGCTTATGATATTTTGGATGTTTTATATCCAATGGCAGAGCAAAAAAACGTTTCTGTGGCACAATTGGCATTGGCTTGGTTAATGCACCAGCCAGTAGTTTCAAGTGTTATTATTGGAGCAACTAAACTGCATCAATTGCAAGACAATTTAAAAGTGGTTGATGTTATTTTTACTTCTGATGAGTTAAAGAAATTAGACGAAATCAGTAAACTAGCACCTCAATATCCTGGCAACGTAATCGAAATAATGACTTCTGACAGAAGTGCTGGACTTGATTTTTTAAAAGGTGAAATTTAAAATAGTTGAAACAAAAAGAGAAATTTTATCATTTCTCTTTTTGTTTTTTAAGAACTTTACAAAATGAAAAAAGAAGCAATAAGTATAAAGGCAATCAATTCAGTTTCTGAATTGCATCGATTATTGTCATTGTCAAAACCTTCGCATCCTTTGATAACTTTAATAAATCACAGTGATGTTTCAACAATATCAGATGAAAACAAGGAAAGATTACTTTTAAATTTTTACAATATATCAATCAAAAGAAGTTTTCAAGGTCAAATGAAATATGGTAAAAACTATTTTGATTTTGATGAAGGTACGATGTCTTTTGTTGCACCAAATCAGGTTATTGCTATCGATGAAGACGAAAACAGAAATAAAGATGGTTGGTCATTACTTTTTCATCCTGATTTAATTCGAAACTATCCGTTAGGGAAAACCATTAAAAATTTTGGGTTTTTTAATTACGAAGTAAACGAAGCTTTGCATCTTTCGGATGAAGAAGAAAAACTAATTGAAAATTTAGTTCAAAATATTGAAAAAGAATACCAATCAAGAGTTGATACTTTTAGTCAAGATGTAATGGTTTCCAATCTCGAATTGTTATTAAATTATTGCAATCGTTTTTATAACAGACAATTTACAACTCGAAAAATGGCAAATAACGATTTGCTCTCTAAATTTGAAAATTTATTGTCCGATTATTTTGAAGATAAGTCAAAAATGGGCTTGCCAACAGTTACTAATTTAGCAGAACAATTGAACCTGTCACCAAGTTATTTGAGTGATATGTTGCGAACAGTTACGGGACAAAACACCCAACAACACATTCATAATAAACTAATTGAAAAAGCAAAAGACATTTTAACAACGACTAATTTTTCAATCAGTGAAATTGCCTTCGAGTTAGGTTTTGAATATCCACAATCGTTTAGTAAATTGTTTAAAGCTAAAAGTGGAGTTTCTCCATTAGAATTTAGGAATTCGTTTAATTAATCTTTTTTTATAAATCAATTCAGGTTGCAATATTCAATCCTCTTTAATTTTCTCTCTATGTTGTTTTCCCCAAGCTGCCATCGAATCTACTATATCTTTGGCAGTATAACAATAGGCACTAATTTTATATTCAACAATTACTGGCGATGTATCGTAAACAGTTCTAACAACCATTTTATTGACTTCAAGCTCCTTTAACTCTTTTGAAAGAACACGATTTGTGATTTTTGGAATGAATGTTTTAATGTCTGTAAACCTACTATTTCCTTGTTTTATAGCTATGATAATTGGCAATCTCCATTTACCACCAAATACATACAAGGTGTCTTGAACATACATAATCATATCCTTTGTTATTTTTTCGTTTTCGCTTGTCATATTACTTATTGTTGGTATCCTTTAGTATATCGGTATCAAATGTATACTTATTAATTTGTAATTTTACATTGTAACAAAATTTAAATAAAAAATTATGCAAAAAAGAAAATTAAGAGATTTAGAAGTATCAGCAATCGGTTATGGTGCAATGGGTTTGAGTATGGGATATGGTGCTACTCCAGAGAAGGAGGAAGCAATAAAATTAATTCGTAAAGCCTATGATTTAGGATGTACATTCTTTGACACTGCCGAAATTTATGCAATGGGTGCCAACGAGCAATTGGTTGCGGAGGCTTTAAAAAGTGTTCGCAATAATGTTGTTATTGCTACAAAATTCTTATTTCAAAAAGATTGGGAAGGCAATGCTACAGAACGCTTGATGCAAGAATTAAGAGGTCGATTAGAAAATTCTTTAAAAATGCTTGGCACCGATCATATCGATTTATACTATCAACACAGAGTAAACCAAGACATTCCGGTTGAAGATATTGCGCACTGTATGGGTGAATTTATCAAAGAAGGTAAAATATTAGGTTGGGGTCAATCACAAGCTACTGTCAATGAAATAAGAAAAGCGCACGCAGTAACTCCATTAACAGCTATTCAAAGTGAATTTTCTATTATGGAACGTATGTATGAAAAAGATGTTATTCCAATATGCGAGGAACTCCGTATTGGTTTTGTTCCATTTTCTCCATTGGCTAGCGGTTTTTTATCTGGAAAATTAAGTTCAGAAACTAAATTCACAGGTATTGATGCTAGAAGAGTGATTACTCGTTTTGAAAAGGATAACATAATTGCAAATCAACCATTATTAGATTTACTACATCAATTTGCAAATGCAAAAGAAGTTACTCCAGCACAAATTTCTTTAGCGTGGATGCTTCACAAAAAAGATTTTATAGTGCCAATTCCTGGCTCAACAAATACTGCTAGAATTACTGAAAATCTTGGCGCTGCAAATGTATTATTGACTGATTCTGAATATGTAAACATTGAAACAGAAATAGCTAAAATTCAAATTCACGGTAATAGAACCGATGAAGATATGATGAAATTATGGTCACTTAAAGATTAATTTTTAATGAATAACTATTTGAAATTAAGCCTACTTAAAAGAGTGGGCTTAATTTCTTTAACAAATTATAACAAAAAATATGAATGAAACAAAAGTATATTCTTGAAACCTATGACCAAATTCTAAAAGAAATTAAAAATCCAAAAATAGTTTTTGATAATGATTTTGTGGACTTTCTTGAAAATTATTCCGATGTTAGTTTTCTGATTTACAACGTTGATTTTGTCAAGTAAAACGGTGAAATTAATTATACAATAAAAAAACCAATTCATAATTTGCATCCAAAAGTTGCCGAAATGAACTGTTTCGAATGTCAACCAAAATTAGAATTTGAAACACTCATTCCACCATATTAGATGTATTGGATGTAAATCAAAACAATGTTCAGTTAAGGTGGTACATATTATCCCCAACATTATTAGCTAATTCAAAATCCAGTGCATTGTTATCCATATCAATATTAAGAGCCAAACTATCTTTGTTTATCGATGGGTTAAGGTCGTAAGCAGGGGAAAGTATCCAACCTTCTTTGGTAAAATAAATCCATGGTTACGCAAATGGTCATCGGTGTTAGAAATGGCTATATTAAAGATAATTCTACGCCATAAGGTGGTTCTAGTAATATCGGCTCTTTCAGCAATTTGTATAGCAGTGAGTTTTCTTCTTTTTCGAGCCAATTTAATATTCTCACCCATTTGCTCTAAAAGAAGTTGGTGTTTAGGGAATAAGATTTGTTTTTTCGCACTCATTTTTATCAATGTTCATTAATATGAACAAAAACACCAAATATGTACATAATAACAAACATTTTTTATAGGTTTATTCTATTTACGATAATTTATTTCACCCCTCTTTCACCAAATGTTGCAAATCAGGATCGTTTTTAATGCGTTCCAATTCACTTTCAATAATAAAAACAATATCCCGTTTTATCTGTTTGTAATTAGCTTCAATCTCATCTTTCATTTGATCTTGTCCATTTTCATCAATAAA
This sequence comes from Flavobacterium sp. GNP010, assembly GCF_056428945.1. Classification (NCBI taxonomy): domain Bacteria; kingdom Pseudomonadati; phylum Bacteroidota; class Flavobacteriia; order Flavobacteriales; family Flavobacteriaceae; genus Flavobacterium; species Flavobacterium sp. GNP010. The sequence goes on from NZ_JBWJVK010000034.1 coordinate 22,590, forward strand.
AGATAAAATAACGGGTATCTTTTTATAAGCCTTCGTTTCTGCCATTACTTTTTCATTGTCTACCACAATTTCAGAATGGAAAATTTTCTGTTCTATGCGTTCATCAAAATTATCTGAAACAGCTCCTACAAACACACCTTGCGTAAGCGTGGAGATTTTTGATGCTGGTATCAAGCTGTCCAGTTGTGTAGATATGGAGGTTGATTTATCATTTCGATTGATCGTTAAACTCTGGCGTTTCTGTAATACTTTACCAAACCGTTCGGATAAGCTTTTGGCCGTTTCGCCCACAACCTGACCACTAAAGATGTTGCCCACCGTATTTTGAATGACCTTACTTTCCTTATCACCATAATCACGAGTCAATTGCGAATAATCCTGAAATCCCAAACATACCGCTACTTTATTACTTCTAGCTGTGGCAATTAAATTATCTAGCCCTCTAAAGTAGATAGTTGGCAACTCATCGATTATCACCGAGCTTTTTAACTTACCCTTCTTGTTGATTAGTTTTATAATTCTGGAATTGTACAAACCCAAGGCAGCAGAGTAAATATTTTGTCTGTCGGGATTGTTTCCTACGCAAAGAATTTTAGGTTCATCCGGATTATTGATGTCCAGCGAAAAGTCATCTCCAGTCATCACCCAATAGAGTTGAGGGGAAATCATTCGAGACAAAGGAATTTTTGCGGAAGCGATTTGTCCTTGCAATTGATCTTGTGCGCCACCTTGCCAAGCATCCATAAACGGAGATAAATAATTTTCGAGATCAGGGTAGGAAGTAAGGATGGTAAAAACATCAATATATTTCTTGTTGAGCAATTCAATGGCATGTGGAAACGTGCAGTACTTTCCATTGTCATAAATTTTCAGGAACCAAATAATAGCGGCTAGTAATATAATGGGAGATTCCACAAAGAAATCGCCTTGTTTTTGTATCCAACTGCGGTTAAGATTCAACATAATGGTATAGGCAGATTCATAGGCATCTGAGATGTCTGTCATAAAATCTGGATTGATGGGATTGCAACGATGACTTCTGCTAGGATCGTCAAAGTTGATAATATAGAATTTTGGTTTAACGGTATACTTGTCCGAATGTTTTAATAAATGATTGTACGCAATGGTAGAAAGATCATCGAATTTGAAATCATAGATGTACATTGAAAATCCTTTTTCGATATGCTGCTTGATATAGTTGTTTATAATGGCATAGCTTTTTCCAGATCCTGGCGTTCCTAAAACTATGGAGGCTCGAAATGGATTTACCACATTAATCCATCCTTCATTCCATTTGCCTTTGTAATAAAATTTGGTTGGTAGATTAACGGAATATTCATTTTGCATCAATTTGGTTTCTTGCATGAAGCTTTCATTTTCATTATTAAAAACATCGCTCATAAGATTGGTACGCAATAGTCTACTGGCCCAAACTCCAGCCATCATTAATGAAATATAGCCCGCTGAGGTACTCATAATATATAACGAAATAGCTGTACCAGCAGATAACTTCAGCAAAGGTGTGTTGAGAAAGAAGAGTATAAATCCAACGATTAAGGCACTAGCTATTTTCGACCAACTAATTTTTTCGTTTTTCACCCCTTTTGTACCCAAACAACTTAATGCTAACAATACCAAAGCAAAAATCTTGGTGGATATGGTGTGAGAAAATAGACTTGCAGTCCGTTGAAAATTGCCTAGTATCTTGTTAATGATTTGTAATGTCCAGCCTTTTTCTAAGAAAAAACTATAACAAAACCAGTAAAAGTGCATGAGTACTAGAAGGATACTTACAGCGCGCATGAAAGCCATTATTTTCGCGAGCCCTCTTAAATCGTCTTCTCCTTGCATAATCAAAAAGTTAAAAATGTAACGAGCGAAAGTAGGTCGGACGTAAAAGAATCTAAGTGAATTGACTTTCGTTGGCATCAATTGGCGTTGATTGTCTCGCTAAACTATTTCTTTCCGTGATGATTGTTGCGTTTTGTCTTTTTCTTTATTTGATTAGCAAATACTTGCTCTTCATAATCTTCACCTTGAGAATTTGGTAATAAAGTTCCAAGGCTTTCTAGAAGACCAAAATCAGTTATAGAATGGGTTGAATAATTTCCATTAAGAAAATCAAAAAGTGCATGTGGTTTTTCTGTTTCTGGTTTGGATTCATTTTTACTAGCTGTGGATGAAACTGTTTTGGTATTCTGTATCTCATTATGAATTTTTTGAGTCCCTTCATTTTTCCATAAATCATTAAAAACGTTAGCAGATAAATTTTTACTTAATTGGGATCCATTCCAAACAGTACGCGATTCATGGTCAATAAAAGTCATTCCGTATATACGACCTTGATCATTTCTTCGAACAATGGTATTAACTCCCTGATCGACTAGTTGTTTTTTGAAATCGGTTTCATTATTCGTGGTATGCATGGCAACCTCTATCGAATTTTTCAGGATTTCTTTAGCAGGTGCTGTTTTCATCTTCTCTTTCGATTGTTCGAAATGTTTTTGCAAACTATCCATACTGGATTGTTTTCCAAAAAGAGAGGATTTGAAAGGATTTGTTACCTTTTCTCCTTTTTCATTCAGTGCAAAATAAACAAGACCTTGCTTGGACTGACCGTGTAATTCACCCGTTATTTGCTCTGCGGTAATATAAAAAAGAGAAAGTAGTGCATTATAAGCTCCTAAACTTTGATACTGATAATACTTTGGCAGATGTCGAATTACAGATGCTATTTGACTTTTTACATTGGCTTCCTTGTAATCAACTGGTTTAAAAATCACTTCCTTCGGATTTTGATTCTTTTCAGTTGCAGCGAGTAATTGATATTTTTGTTCCAAAGCACGGCACGCATTCATGGAACGTAATTTCTCATATGAATCAGATAACTTTTTTCCGTAACGATCAACGCAGGTCGAAACGATATGAATGTGAGTTCGTTCAATATCGGTATGCTTAAAAACAACATAAGGCTGGTCCCCATAGCCCATCAGTTCCATATAGTCTTGTGCGATTTTCTTAAAGTCTTCATCACTTACTCTATCTTTTGGGTTTGGGTTGAGAGAGATGTGCAAAACAGGTTTTTCTGTTCGCTTGTTTGCCATTAAATAGGGTTCGAAGGAACCGTATAATTGGTTAACAGTAAATTGTCCATTGACGGTTTCTCTTATTCTATAAGTCGCTAAAATTGATCCATTTTCTTGATCTACTTTTAGTTGGTTATAAGAAAGTGCACCAATTATATTTGCTCCACGACCAATTTTTGCTATCATTTTTCTTCTTTTTTCAAATGTTTTACTTCAAACTCATCTGTTAATTGCGTTATGGCACGGCATAATTGCGCTAACTCGATCGTTTGTTTTTCCAATTTAAAGAGATAAGCAGCTGCTTTCTTTTCAGAAAAATTGCGGTACAATATCTTGACAATTTGATTGTAATTAACACCAACAGCACGAAACTGACCGTACAAAGTGGTTAAGCGCATGTAATAATCCATTGCTGCTAGATCTACTTTTACCGTTTTTATCTGCTTTTCAAATAAGAGAGAAGTAATAAATAGCGCTTTATTATGCGCTCCTGAAGCTTCAAAAAGAGAAAGGAATTTAGCATTTTCCTGATCCGTTAATCGAAAAACATAACGGTGAATGCTAGGATCCTTTTTAGGATTCCTACCGCCTTTATGTTGCTTTTTGTTTTGTTGATTCTCCATCATCATTCCAATTTTAATTTTTAGAAAACCCCGACTTTGGAGGGAGTTTTAAGCCCCTGCAAGGGCAAGTTGTTTTGAGGCACGGAATTCATTTCGAGTGCCTCAAAACACAACTTGCTCTGTTCTGGTGAACAGATAATCTGCCCTTCGGGACAGATTTAATAAAGCAGGGAAAAACGGCTTTAAGCTGTTCCTGTTCTTATTCAAATATAGATTTGGGCCTTTCATTTTTTAATTTGTCTACTTCTTTAACAAAGTAAATCATTGATTATTAGAATGGTGTAGTAGTAAGTGTTACCAAATAAGGCCATGTAACGCCAATGTATTCCTTATTCTGAGATGGTTTGGAGTTACCAGCTTTCTTTGTTTCAAAGTTGTAAATAGATATTTAAAAATGACTTTTTATCCAATTTCAAACACAAATATCAAAGTTTAGGAGTAAGCAAGTATTAAGTAAAATGGTAAGGTGTAAAACGATACAGTTGTACAACTATAAAAATGTAAAAGCATAAAAGCAGTACTATAAATGAGCTTACCTATTACCAATAAACAAGGAATATTTGTTGGAAATTGTATGAATATGCAATTGTAGATAAGTGCATATTTAAAGCAAATCAATAGGGCAGAACATTTTATAGAAATACAACAAGGCATACTGCTGTACAGCAAAACAATTTAGTAAGTAGATAACTTTAAAATTATAAGTAATGGAAACAATAAATAAAACTTTAAAAATTAGTTTCTCTACCCAAAAGGGTGGAGTAGGGAAATCTACAATGACAACTTTGTTGGCTAGCGTGCTTCATTATCAATTGGGATATAATGTACTGGTCTTGGACTGTGATTTTCCGCAGCATAGTCTCGGCAATATGAGAGACAGAGATCTTAAAACGGTGATGCAAAATGAGCATCATAAGAGAGCGGCAATGAAGCAGTTTCAGTCAATTGATAAAAAAGCATTTCCTGTCATTCGTTGTAAGGCCGAGAATGCGCTAGAAAAAGCATCAGAATATATAGATCAATCCAATAGTGATTGGGATATTATTTTGTTTGATCTTCCAGGAACTGCCAACACCAAGGGAGTTTTGACCACTCTAAAAGCAATGGACTTCATCTTTTCTCCCATTACTGCTGACCGTTTGGTAGTAGAAAGCACTTTGGGCTTTGCCAAAGCATTTCTACAACTTCCAGAAACAGATGGAGGGAACAAGAACTTAAAATTTTGGTTGTTTTGGAATCAAGTGGATAGGAGGGAAAGGACTAGTTTGTATAAGGCCTATCAAAGTGTAATAGATGATTTAGGTCTTTCCATGATGGAGTCAAAAATAATGGATAGTAAACGTTTCCGAAAGGAAACGGAGGATACTAGTAATTATATCTTTAGATCTAGCTTGCTTCCTGCTGAGCCTAATTTGATGAAGATAACTAAGCTGGATCTTTTTGTAAATGAATTTCTCAAAATCATAAACCCTTAAATCTTTTCTTGTATGGAATCTGATAAAAAGCACAAAGGTTTTCAAAAACCAGTTGTAGATGAAGATTACCTCATGAATATTATGAGTGGGGATGAAGCGGTTAACAACGATAAAAACACAAGCCAAAGTGTCGAAGCTACGGAAAATAAGCCTAAAGAGAAAATTCGTGGAAGCGCTCCAAAAAAACGGAATTATGAAGAAGTATTTCTCACTAACAGATATCCATCTGGACGTAGTGGGAAGGTTGTGTACATAAGACCTGAATACCACGAACGACTCCTTCGAATTGTTCAATTGACAAGAGAAGAGAAAACAACATTGTATTCCTATATCGATAATATTTTAGAACAGCATTTTAATGATTTTGGAACCGAAATCCAGGAATTTTTTAATGAGAGAAACAAGCCGATTTTTTAAACAACGTATAACACTAAATAGAATGGAAACTGTAATTGTAATTTGTTTGCTCATCGTTATTTTCCTTTTGGCAAAGGATAAAATTGTCATTAAAAAACACCATAAGCATCAACCAAATCAAGAGAAAGTTAACTCTAGTCTACGTGATATTATGGGACAGCCTAAGCCTCAAAGAAGCCTTTCTGTGCCAAAGAAGTCCAATGACAGTCAAGAGCCAAAAGAAGATCATTATAATGATAATTTTGATAGAGAAATCGACGAAGGCAAAGTCGAATTACAAATTCCACAAGAAGAGCTAGAGGAAGTTTTTAAGAATGTACCTGATTTTGAGAATGAGGAAGAAGAATGGAATAGTTATGGAATATCCGATGGCGATAATGGTTTTGCCCAAGGGGTTACCTTTGAAGAATTAAGCACTGTAAAAACATTGTTGAAAAAAGAGAAAATGAAACCCTCTCAAAAAGAAACAGCAAGAGTCCTACTTCAGAAAATACAAGGAACCGAATTATTCGACCTATTGGAAAATTCCATCGAAAATACTTCTCAAAAAATAGCCAAGCTGCTAGACGGTACACTTTCTTCAGAAACGGATTCTGGTTCTTCTTTTTTACAAAAAAATAATTTGGAAGATTTTGATATTGAGGAGTTTGTGTGACCGGTTAATTCTATACTTTTGAATCAATGGCCTAGATTATACCAAATATTTAATCTATTATCATTTTCATTTCAGTTTTATTCAAAAAAAGTTTCACATATTATAAAAGAATTGTCATTTATTGATTCGTTTTCATATTCATTTATATCATTTCCTGATCCCACTCTCCAAATATCAATGTCATCATATTTAATTGACATCAACATTGAGATAAAGGTAAAAGGTTTGGGACCTAAAGGGGCGATTACAATGCTATATTCTTCTTTTAGTAAATTATATAATCTTGTTAGTTCTCTCTCTAAATATAATAAGTCATCATACGGAAATGTTACAATAAATTTAGATCTTTCATCTAAAAGCGATTTGTTATTAAATTCAATTGCATTTACAAATTTTTTATCTGATGCTGGTTTAGTGTAAAATAAATAAGATAATTTTGGATCTAAATGCTCAATTATGCCTTCGGCTTTATTTTGTTCATATCCTAAACAAACAATTAATGCTTTAGGTTTATCAGTTGGTACAACATATTTACCAGGTAAGGGAATTATTTCTTTATTCGGTTTGGGTAATTTCGGTTCATTGAATTTTGCTGGAGTATAACTAAAATAAACAGTTATATTATTCAAGACATTATTTTTATTTTTTAAA
>NZ_JBWJVK010000035.1:0-28223 GCF_056428945.1 Flavobacterium sp. GNP010
TTACATTAAAAAACAACCTAAATTCTTTCTCTAAATTCTCTGGAAGTCTTAAAATCATTGGAGTACTTCTGATCATTTTAGGGATTTTTTCGTCTATGTTCAAACAAATTGACGCTGGGAAAGTAGGAGTAAAGTCCCTTTATGGTAGCGTTCAGACAGATATTTTACAAAGCGGACTCAGTTTGATAAATCCGCTTATGGATGTGACAGAATTTGATATTCAAACCCAAAATTACACCATGTCTGCAATTCATAGTGAAGGCGCTCAAGCGGGTGATGATGCCATTCGCGTATTGTCAAATGATGGACTTGAAGTCGTTATCGACCTTACCGTTTTATTTAGAGTATCGCCAGAAGCCGCTCCAAAAATTCTAAAAGAAATTGGCGTAAACTACAGTGATAAAATTGTTCGTCCCGTTACTCGAACTCGTATTCGCGACAATGCTGTTTATTATGATGCCGTAGCTTTGTATTCTACTAAAAGGAATGAATTTCAGCAGCGTATATTTAAAACAATTGAAGCCGATTTTAAATCAAGAGGTTTGGTTTTAGAGCAATTATTGATTCGCAATATAAACCTTCCAGCATCGGTAAAAGCTTCTATCGAAAGTAAAATTAATGCCGAGCAAGATGCCCAAAAAATGACATTTGTGCTGCAGAAAGAAAAACAAGAAGCAGAGCGTAAGCGAGTAGAAGCGCAAGGTATTGCTGATTACCAGCGTATTATTTCAACAGGATTATCAGATAAGCAATTGCAATACGAGCAAATAAAAGCGCAGAAAGAACTAGCAGCATCAACTAATACCAAGATTATCTTTATGAATGGCAGCCGAAACACACCTATAATTCTTTCGGATAAATAGTTCTTTCAAAATTTAAATAACTCAATATCAAATCAACTAAACAATACTAAAATGGAATTACCAAAATTTTTACTAGGAGACAATACAGATTTCCCCGAAGATATATTCATCATACACCTTGATTACCCAAGATTTATCATCAATTTGAAAGACGATGAAGTAGAGTTTATGGAAGAAGCAGAGGATCTTGACGAGGCAGAATTAAACGCAGAAATGGAGGGATTAATAGTTCTTGCCAATGAGTTTTATGATCGAGAAATTAAACTTTACGAGGAGTAGTTAAATTTTTGTATTACCTAATTTATATTCAAATGAAAAATATTTTTATCTATTCTATGTTTATTTTTGGTACAATACTTATAATTAAAGGTGTTTTTAACTTTTTTCCGTTTGAAATTAGATCAAATATAAACGCAAGTGAAGCCTATAATTCTGGACATATTGTAGGATATATTATTGGTAAATTTGGTAAGATTGCTCTTGGTATTTTAATGTTAAAGTATGGATGCCAAAGTTATTTAGAAGGAAAAAGAAGAACAGAATAGATTATTCTTTTTTAAAATAGGTTTCTAATTATTTTTGAGCGGTTGCAAATGGTGAAATTTCATCATTTTGCAACCGCTTTTTATTTCACTTTTTTAGATGATTTAAAATAAATTTTACATTTAAATAAAATAGTTGTAATTTTAATACTCTGAATTATAATAGATTAGAGATGAATAAAAATAATAAGGAATTGAGATAGAAAAAACAAACCTTTAATTCTGTACTACTATAAACCATTAAATCTAAACGGTCATGAAAAATATAAAAACAAGTTCAAAAATCTTTTTCGTTCTACTTTTATTGGTGCAAAATAGTTTTGCTCAACAAAAAGGGATAGATAAAGCTGTTAAAGAAAAAGAAATACTAGGAACAATAGTGAATGGGAAAAGCAATATAAATAATATAAACGGTGGAATGCCAAATAGAATTTCGATGAATGTTACCGTTCCAAAACAGACTCAAGGGGCAACATTTGGCGAAAAAGTAAGCGCTGGTAAAATAACTGTTGCAGTAGTTGAAGGAGGTTGTGTTGTTTTATTTGCTTCTAATACAGGCTACAGGATTAATACCGCCAATAATAGTATTGTTGAATTGTCTAAGGATGAGAGTCTCGCTTTTGGAGAAAAAGTAAATCAAGGGTTACAAGCCGCCGGCGGAGCCTTAGCGCAAGGCGCTTCGTTATTGGGCGGATCTTTACCCGGTGGCGCTATTATTTCCGCAGCAGTTTCTAGCGTTGGTAATTTATCAGGTGGCGCAGGTGGAGGTGCTGCTGCAGCTTCTTATGCAAAAACCGGAAAAAAAGCTTGGGAAATCAATGATAAAGGGGACGGTGTGATGCTAGAGTTGACTAATGGGGAATTTGAATTGACATTTGTTATAGTTGAAAAAGCTTCTTCTGGCTTAAAGGATACCTTAAAAACGCAAGTTCGCATTGGTTTTGAAATAATAAGTAATGTTTTAAAAACCAAACACGATACCGCTAAAAACTCGGTGAGTAACATTCGTTAATAAAAGACTTAACGGTTAAAATTTAAAATACTTTTCTAATAATATTTGAGCGGCTGCAAAGGGTGAAATTTCATCATTTTGTACCGCTTTTTTATTGGTTTCAAGCAGCTTTTGAATTTCTGGATGTTGGTAGAAATTGTTTTTTAATTGCTCGTTGATCGTTTCTAACATCCAATATTGGTTTTGTTCTTTGCGTTTTTCAAAGAAATAATTGTTGCCTTTTGTCAGTTCCAAGAATTTTTGAATAGTTTCCCACACGGCACTAATACCTTCATTAGTAATTGCACTGCAAGCAGCAGTAGTGGGTGTCCAGCCTGATTTTTTGGCAGGGAACAGATGTAACGCTCTATTAAATTCCAGTTTGGCTAGATTCGCTTTTTTAATATTGTCACCATCCGCTTTATTAATGACAATAGCATCTGCCATTTCCATGATTCCGCGCTTTATTCCTTGCAATTCATCACCAGCACCAGATATTTTTAATAAAAGGAAAAAATCAACCATGCTGTGAACGGCGGTTTCACTTTGGCCTACACCTACAGTTTCAATGATAATAGTGTCAAAGCCAGCTGCTTCACAAAGCGTTATGGTTTCTCGAGTTTTTCGAGCCACACCTCCTAATGTTTCTCCCGAAGCCGAAGGACGGATAAACGCATTTTTATCCTTTACGAGTTCTTCCATTCTGGTTTTATCCCCAAGAATACTGCCGTGACTGATCGTACTGCTGGGATCTACAGCGAGTACCGCCACTTTTTTGCCTAGACTAGTTAAATAGGTTCCAAAAGCTTCAATAAAAGTACTTTTACCCACGCCTGGAACGCCTGTAATTCCTATACGCACCGATTGATTGGCGTGTGGCAAACACGCATTGATAACTTCATTGGCTTTCGCCAAATGACCGCTATTGGTACTTTCCACTAAAGTTATGGCGCGACTCAAGGCTGTAATGTTTTCGTCTAAAATGCCAGCAACAAGATCTTTTGCCGAAGGTTGTATTTTTCTAAAACGTTGAATGGTACCAATGGCCGAAGCACTGATAATTTCAGGAGCAGCAATACCGGGTTTTTCTTGTAAGGCGCTAGGATTAGGTTTTTTATTTGGCAAAACTATTTTTTAGAATAGTAAAAATAATAAAAACTATTTTGAATAGACCGTCATTCTCTTAAAATGTCATTTCATTTTGATGGTTCCTCTTTTGTCGTCTATTTTTACAAATTTTATTTTTTTGAATTCATTTTATTTACCATTAGTCAATATCTTTGATCTATTATGACCAACTTTATCCTAATTTTTGTTTTTTTATTGCTAGGCATTGTATTGCAACATGTAAAATGGTTCCCCACTCACGCCTATACTGTATTAAATAAGATTGTTATTTACGTCTGCCTTCCTGCCTTGGCTTTGTATTACATTCCTAAAATCAATTGGAGTCCGGAATTACTCTATCCTATTGGTGTAGCTTGGATTGGCTTTATAGTGTCGTATTTGTTTTTTAGTATTTTAGGAAAGCGGTTGGGATGGTCTAAAAAATTGATTGGTTGCTTAATTCTAACCGCTGGTTTAGGAAATACTTCTTTTTTGGGTTTTCCAATTATTGAAGTGCTGTATGGCGAAGAAGGTTTGAAAACAGCCATTTTGGTAGACCAACCGGGCTCTTTTGTGGTGCTGTCTACTTTAGGAATTTTGGTGGCGACCATTTATTCTAGCGGGAACCCCAATGGTTTTCAAATTGCCAAAAAGATTTTTCTTTTTCCACCGTTTATCACTTTTTTAATTGCTTGCGTGATGAATATTCTGAATTTTGAATTTCTGGATTTTCTACAGGTGGTCTTCAAAACAACAGGTAGTTTTGTAACGCCTTTAGCTTTGCTATCCGTAGGTTTACAGTTGCGTTTCGATCGAAAAAGTCAGCATTGGCACTTTTTGGGATTAGGTCTTTTATATAAACTAATACTGACGCCCGCACTGATTTACGTGTTGTATGTTGTAATTTTGCAGCAGCATTCAAAAGTGATCCAAGTTGCAGTACTAGAATCGGCAATGGCGCCCATGATTACCGCTTGTATTTTGGCTTCCACACACGGATTAAAACCGCGATTGAGTAGCATGATGATTGGTTTTGGAATCCCATTATCGTTTGTTACGCTATTTTTTTGGTATTTTTTGGTTCAGTTTATTTGAATGTTTTAATGCGAGTTTTGTTCGTTAATCATTGACCTATTTTATTATATATGAATTCAACTTTAGGGACGTCCTCAAACACACATACTAGTCCTATTGCGCAACAAACCATTTATTCGATATTATTTTCGATTGCTTTTGCTCATTTATTAAACGATTTGCTGCAAGCAGTTATTCCTGCTTCCTATCCCATTTTAAAGCAAAATTTTAATTTAAATTTTACCCAAATAGGTTTAATCACCCTAGCGTATCAGCTGGCAGCTTCGATCTTGCAACCGCTAGTGGGATTGTACACTGATAAAAGGCCCAAACCTTTTTCTCAAATTTTCGGAATGTTGTTTACTTTAGCTGGAATTGTTAGTTTATCCTATGCTTCTAGTTTTGGAATGATAATCGCAGCAGTAATTTTGGTTGGTATTGGTTCCTCTATTTTTCATCCAGAAGCGTCGCGAATTTCTTTTTTGGCCTCAGGCGGAAAACGGGGTTTAGCGCAGTCTATCTTTCAATTGGGAGGGAATGCCGGGACAGCAATTGGTCCCTTGTTAGTGGCGCTTATAGTAGTGCCAAACACACAATTTTATATCATTTGGTTTGCCATTGTTGCGTTAATCGGATTGCTAGTTTTAAGCCGAATTGCACTTTGGTATCAAAGCCATTTGAATTTAAGAATTATTAAAAAAGCGGTGATTGATTTGCCCAATCTGTCTCAAAAAACGATTGTAATATCGGTGGTGATTTTAATGATTTTGATATTTTCGAAGTTCTTTTATATGGCGAGTATGTCGAGTTACTTCACCTTTTATTTGATTGAAAAATTTGGATTATCGGTGCAAGATGCCCAATTTCATTTGGTTTTGTTTTTAGTTTCTTGTGCTATCGGAACTTTAATTGGTGGGCCGCTTGGCGACAAGTTTGGGAGAAAATATGTGATTTGGTTTTCTGTTTTAGGAGCTGCACCGTTTACATTATTATTGCCGTATATGGATTTGTTTTGGACAGGAGTGTTATCAGTGGTGATAGGAATAATTATTTCATCTGCATTTCCAGCAATTTTAGTTTATGCACAAGAATTATTGCCTAAAAAACTCGGAATGGTTTCTGGTCTTTTTTACGGTTTTGCTTTTGGAATGGGTGGTTTAGGTTCGGCTTTATTAGGAAATCTTGCGGATCATACCAGTATTACTTATGTATATAATCTTTGTGCCTTTTTACCTTTGATTGGGATCATTGCTTTCTTTTTGCCGAATTTAAAAAAGAAATAGAACTGCTTTACAGCAATTTATTTTTGTCTAAAAGTTTTTTTTTGATTCTGCCACTATTTTTTATTGGTAATCAATAAACCCACAATAATAATTCCCATACTGATAACTTGAGTTATTACAATGGCTTGATTTAGAAAAATATATGCTAAAACTCCACTAAAAACAGGAATCAGATAATAAATCATGGCCGTTTTTGAAGTGCCGATAAATCGAATTGCTTCGTTCCAGAAATAGAACGAAATTAAGGAGGCGTAAATTCCAACATAACTTACAACTAAGATTGTTTTGATGTCAAAATATACTTTTTTAAAGTACAGATTTTCAATAAAATAAAACGGAAACAATAATATGGTTCCAATTACAAAAACACTGAAAAGAAAGACTTTTGGGGACAATTCATCTGGCTTTTTACGGACTAAAATGGTATAATATGCAAAAAATAAACAAGCCAAAAGCATCAAAACATCGCCAATCGCAAAATTGATTTGTAACAGAGCTTGAAACGATCCTTTCGAAATGAGTACCAAAACTCCCGTAATGATTATTGCAATTCCTGTAATTTTAATGTTCGAAATTTTTTCTTTAAAAATAATTCGAGACAAAACTACAATGAATAAAGGAATGGAAATCGCAATCAATGATAAGTTGACCGCACTTGTTGTTTTACCTGCAAAATAAATGAGTGTATTAAACACGGTAATGCCCAGTACAGCTGTAAGTGCAAGGTATGCAAAATGATACCGTATAATTTTGAAATCATTGATAGTACTTTTTAAAGCAAATGGTGCCAACACAATGCAAGCAACGGTCCAGCGCCAAAAAGCCAAACCAACAGGAGGAATGTGGCCTTTTATTCCGCTTGCAACGACCATATTTCCAGACCAAAGCAAGGTGGCTAATAAAGCAAATAGAATCCCTTTAGTCGCATTATTCATTGCAGGAAACTGTTAATTTTGGCATATTGTAATAGAATAATAGTCTTAGCATCCTGCATTTGGCCAGATTCAATCATAGCATAGGCTTCATCAAATGGCATTTCTATTACCTCAATGTTTTCTTCCTCGTGTGCTACGCCACCTCCTTCACTCACTCGCATCGATTCATCGTACTCGCCTACAAATAAATATAAAATTTCGGTTACTGCGCCAGGTGACATATAGGTTTCCATTACTTTAGTAACGTTTGTAATGCGGTAGCCAGTTTCTTCTTCGGTTTCCCGAATGATGCATTGCTCTGGATTGTCTTGGTCTAAAAGTCCGGCACAAACTTCCAGCATCATACCAGTTGAATTCCCATTTACAAATGTAGGTAAACGAAATTGTCGGGTCAAAATGACGGTTTTTTGTTGTTTATTATACAATAAAATTGCTGCACCATTGCCTCGGTCGTATACTTCTCTTCTTTGGGTAATCCAAGAGTCGTCTTTTTTTTGATAGTCAAAAGTAACTTTGTTTAAAACATAATGGTTGTCAGAGAGTACTTCGGTGTTCTTGATTATGATTTTTGGATCAGTCATAAGGTTCAATATAGATTTAAACCAAAAAAACGCCCTGGAATCCAGGGCGTTTGGTTGTATTATTTTAAGATGGTTTGTTTTCTGTCGGGACCAACTGAGACTATTTTGATTGGAACTTCAACTTCTCTTTCGATAAATTCAATATATTCTTTCAATTCAATTGGCAATTCATCATAAGTTGTCATACCTGTTAAATCTTGTTTCCATCCTTTGAAGTCTTGGTAAACAGGAGTTACATTTTCTGGCTCTATGTTGTATGGGAAATGAGCAATTTTTTCGCCTTTATAATTGTATTCGGTGCACACTTTTAAGGTTTCAAATCCTGACAGTACATCGCCTTTCATCATCATTAACTGCGTCACGCCATTTACTTGGACCGCATATTTAAGCGCTACTAAGTCTAACCAACCACAACGTCTTTGTCTTCCTGTAACAGATCCAAATTCATTTCCTACACGTGCCATCGTAGCGCCATCTTCGTCAAAAAGTTCTGTTGGAAACGGACCACTACCTACTCGTGTTACGTAGGCTTTGAAAATTCCGTAGACTTCTTTGATTTTATTTGGAGCAATCCCTAAACCAGTACAAGCGCCAGCAGCTGTTGTATTTGATGAAGTTACAAAAGGATAGGTACCAAAATCGACATCTAATAAAGAACCTTGAGCACCTTCGCATAATATTGCTTTTCCTGCTTTTTGCGCCTGGTGTAAATATTCTTCGCTATCGATGAAATCTAATTTTTTAAGTTCTTCAATAGCTTCAAAGAATTCTTTTTCAAGTTCTTCAAGATTGTATTGGATGGCTACATCATAAAACTTGATCATGGCTTCATGCTTGTCAGCTAGAGCTCTGTAACGGTCTGCAAAATCTTCTAATTCAATATCTCCTACACGAAGACCATTTCTTCCAGTTTTGTCCATATAAGTTGGACCAATTCCTTTTAAGGTAGAACCAATTTTTGCTTTTCCTTTAGACGCTTCAGAAGCTGCATCTAGTAAGCGGTGCGTAGGCAAGATTAAGTGTGCTTTTCTAGATATGATTAATTTATTTTTGATGTCTAAATTAAATCGTTCCAGACCTTCAATTTCTTTTTGAAATACAACAGGATCAATTACTACTCCGTTTCCAATGATGTTTACAGCAGTTTTGTGAAAAATACCGGATGGTATCGTTCTAAGAACATGTTTTATTCCGTCAAATTCTAAGGTGTGTCCTGCATTTGGTCCTCCTTGAAAACGGGCTATAATATCATATTTAGAAGTAAGAACATCAACAATTTTTCCTTTTCCCTCATCTCCCCATTGTAATCCTAGTAATAAATCTACCGTCATTCTGTATGTTATTTGTAGTTAGTTTTTATGTTTAAGGACGATCTTTTTCGTCTAAGCTTTTATTTTGTCTTTTAGTTCCGTAGAGATACAACGAGTGGTTGGTAATTTCTATATCAAAAATTTCTTCAATTGTTTTTTTGATAGTTTGAATTCTAGGATCGCAAAATTCAATTACTTCGCCAGTATCGGTCATGATAATATGATCGTGTTGTTTGTCAAAGTATGATTTTTCGTAATGTGCTTGATTTTGGCCAAATTGGTGTTTGCGTACCAAAGCACAGTCTAATAGCAACTCAATGGTGTTGTAAAGTGTTGCTCTGCTCACACGATAGTTTTTGTTTTTCATCTTGATATACAGATTCTCTACATCAAAATGTTCTTCGCTATCGTAAATTTCCTGAAGGATTGCATAACGTTCTGGAGTTTTGCGATGTCCTTTTTTTTCGAGATACATTGTAAAAACATTTTTTACAATCTCTTGGTTTTTGGTGTTATCTGTGGAAATGAGTGTCATATGCAGGCAAAGGTAATTTTTTTAGTTTAAAGTATAAAGATTCCAGTTTGTTTAGTTTTAAGTTTTTTAAGTTTCATATGCAGTACACTTTGATTTGAAACAAAAATAGAATTTATTACTACGTTTTATAAACACGTGTTACTTTATCTATACCGTCAATTTTTTTGATATTATTGATCATTTTTTTCAAAATGGTGTTGTTTTGCACAATTACAGCCACTTGACCATGAAAAATTCCTGCATCAGTACTCAAGGAAATACTTTGAATATTAACATGCATATTATTTGATATCACTTTTGTCAATTGGTTGGTAAGCCCTAAAACATCCATTCCAGTAACGTTAATAATGGCTTTGAATTCTTCTTGCGAGGAGTCAATCCATTTGGCTGTCATAATTCGGTACGCATAGTTGGACTGCATGCCCAGCGCGTTCGGACAATCTTTTTTGTGCACTTTTATTCCTTCGTTGATAGTTACAAATCCAAATACGTCATCTCCAGGTATGGGGTTGCAGCAAGGTGATAACTTGTAATCTAATTTATCGTGTTCTTTTCCAAAAACGAGCATGTCATAATTACTACTGATCGTTGGTTTATGAATATCCTCATCGGCTGTACTTGGTGAACGTTTCATTTTATTTTTGAAAAAATTAATGAAACTATTACTTTTTTGTGCTGCGTAATCCTTGAGTTGTTGATTTTCAATGGCACCTATTCCCACGCGATAAAATAAATCTAAACTTGTTTTGAGTTTGAAAAAATTAACTAATTCATTAACCACTTGTTCGCTCATGGTTATTTTTAAATGTTTTAATTTTCGAGTAAGAAGTTCTTTTCCTTCTTCGCCAATTTTCTTGGTGTTTTCGTTTAAAACATTTTTTATTTTCGTTTTTGCTCGCGAAGTAGTTACATAGTCCAACCAGTTGATGGTCGGTTTTTGATGTTGTGAAGTAATAACGTCAATTTGGTCACCACTTTTTAATTCGAAATTCAAAGGAACTAATTTTCCATTAACGCGTGTTCCTCTGGTTCTAATTCCTATTTCAGAGTGAATACTAAAAGCAAAATCAAGTGATGTAGCGCCTTTGGGTAATGATTTTATTTCACCTTTTGGGGTAAAAACAAAGATTTCTTTGGAATATAAATTCATTTTAAAATCTTCAACAAAATCTACAGCATTCGTTTCAGAATTTTCTAAAGCTTCCTTGAGTAAGTTTAACCAAACATCTAAACCGCTTTCTTCTGTAGCGCCGTTTTTATATTTATAGTGCGCAGCATACCCTTTTTCGGCAATTTCGTCCATACGCTCACTTCGAACTTGTACTTCTACCCAACGGCCTTTTGGTCCCATAACTGTAATGTGCAAGGCTTCATATCCAGTTGATTTTGGTGATGAAATCCAGTCTCGCAAACGACTAGGGCTTGGTCTGTAATGATCTGTAACGATTGAATATATTTTCCACGCTAGAAATTTTTCATCGTGAGTATTCGATTTGTAAACAATTCGTAAGGCAAATTTATCATAGACTTCATCAAAGCTTACATTTTGCGCCAGCATTTTTCTGCGAATAGAATAAATAGATTTTGGACGGCCTTTGATGATATATTCTACACCTTCCAGGTCTAATGAAGTTTTTAAAACAGTAGAAATGGCTTCGATATAAGCATCTTGCTCTTCTTTTGTTTCTTTTATTTTACTTACAATGTCATTGTAAACTGCTTTTTCTGTGTATTTTAAACCTAAATCTTCAAGTTTAGTTTTTATGTTGTACAAACCCAATCGGTGTGCTAAAGGAGCGTAGATGTATAAGGTTTCTGAGGCAATTTTAGTTTGCTTGTCTTCCTGCATCGACTCCATGGTTTGCATATTATGCAAACGATCGGCTAGTTTAATCAGAATTACACGAACATCATCATTCAAAGTCAGAATCATTTTTCTGAAATTTTCGGCTTGTAATGAAGCGTTTAAATCCTTTTGAACCATCGATATTTTGGTTAATCCTTCAACGAGTTGAGCAACCTTTGGATTAAACAGACGTTCAATATCTTGAATAGTTGTTGGGGTATCTTCAACCACATCATGAAGTAATGCAGCTGCAATAGAGGTAGCGCCCAAACCAATTTCTGAAGCAACGATTTTTGCCACAGCAATGGGATGAAAGATATATGCTTCACCTGATTTTCTTCGTTGGTCTTTGTGTGCCTCTACAGATACATCAAATGCTTTCCGAATCAGTTTCTTGTCCTCAGTGGTCAAGGTTTGGTAACTAATACGTAGCAGTTCTTTGTATTCTTGTGCAATTGCTTTGTTTTCTTTTTCTAGATCTATTTCTGTCATAACGGCATGGTTCATTTCCTAAAAATAACAATAAGTAATCAAATAAACAAGAAGATTTTAGGATTCGAAAATAATACTGGTTCTAAGCAGTTTCATTATTGTCTAGAATGCGAATTGGTTTTTTATTTTCATCTAATGCAACAAAAGTAAAGTTCCCAGATATGGCCTTTTCTCTATGATTGCTGTACATTTGCTCGATATAAATTTCTACTTTCACATCTAAACTAGTGTTTCCAATTTTAGATACTTTACCTATTAGTTCTACAATTGTTCCAGCTGGAATTGGTTTTTTAAAATCAATTCTGTCAGACGAAACCGTTACACATCTTTTTCTAGTAAATCTTGTGGCTGCTATAAACGCTACTTCATCCATCATTAACATGGCTGTTCCTCCAAATAAAGTATCGTAGTGGTTTGTCGTGCTTGGAAAAACGGTTTTAAAAATTCTGGTTTCAGCTTGTAAAATTCTTTCTTCTAAATTCATTTGTGGGATATAAAGTAGTTTGTTTTTTTATTTTAGGCATTCTCTTTTTAGCAATTTCCAATCGTTAATATGCAATCTAAAATCTAAAACCCTCTTTGTCTTTTAGCTTCAAAGATTAAGATGGCAGCTGCGACCGAAACATTCATCGAATCAATTTCGCCTTGCATCGGAATAATGATATTTTGGGTGGCTGCGTTACGCCATTCCTCTGTCAATCCAGTGGCTTCTGTTCCTACAACTAATGCCGTTGGAGTAGTGTAATCTTGCGTGTGGTACGAAGTCGAGTTTTGTAAAGTAGCACAATAAAAATTGATATTTCTTTCTTTCAAAAAAGCTATAATTTCAGCGGTAGTTCCAGTTGCAATTTGGTTGGTGAACAAGCAACCAACGCTGGATCGCACTATGTTTGGGTTGTATAAATCACTTTTTGGATTTGCTATAAGAACGGCATCCAGATTAGCAGCGTCGGCCGTTCGCAGTAATGCGCCAATATTCCCTGGTTTTTCGGGGGCCTCAGCAATAAGAATCAACGGATTTTGTGATAATTTTAAATCGGATAACTGCATCGATTTGGTTTTGGCCACAGCCAAAACACCTTCGGTAGTGTCCCTGTAAGCTAGTTTTTGATAGACTTCTTTATTAATTTCAATCAAATCAGCGTGGCTAGATAATTGTCGGGCTTCGGCTTCCGAGCAAATTTCCGGTAAAAATAAGAGCGTTTCCATTTCATAACCACCTTTAATAGCAATTGCAATTTCGCGCTTTCCTTCCATTAAAAAGGTTCCAGTTTGTTTGCGTACTTTTGCTTTTTCCTGCAATTGCACTAATGATTTGATGTAGGGATTTTGTATCGAAGTGATTTGTTTCAAGAGGTACAACTATTTAATTTTTAGAAAACAAAGATACACAGAGATATTTCAGTTTGCTCTATTTGAATTCGAATATTTACAAGGTGAATCGTAAGTTGATTAATTGTAGAAAATAGAAGTGGTTACACCAGTATTTTTTTTAATTTTGTTTTCTATAATAGAAGCAAACAGCAGGCGTTTTATCCATTTTAATCCAAAATAAATGTTCCAACTTTTAGACATTATCGGCACGATGGCTTTTGCTATGTCTGGCGCTTTGACGGCAATGAATAAAAAATTGGATCCTTTTGGAGTGTTTATCATCGCTTTTGTTACAGCGGTGGGAGGTGGTACACTTCGAGATATTTTGATTGGTAGAACGCCAGTGGGATGGATGCTAGATTTAACTTACGTTTATGTAATCATTATCGGATTTGTATTGGCCATTATTTTTAGAAAAAAATTCGATACGTTGCGAACGTCCTTGTTTTTATTTGATACCATTGGGTTAGGTGTTTTTACTTTAATTGGACTCGAAAAAGGAATAAATATTGGTCTTCATCCAGTTATATGTGTGGCTTTAGGAACCATGACTGCTTGCTTTGGTGGCGTTATTCGAGATATTTTATGTACAGAAATACCTGTTATTTTTAGGAGGGAAATTTATGCGACAATTTGTATTCTGGGCGGAATAGTTTTCTTTATCCTTCGAGAATTTAAATTAGAAAATGATGTATTATACCTGACAACCTCGCTGGTTATTATCTCCGTTCGTCTGATGGCAGTAAAATTCAAATGGTATTTACCTACTCTAGAACATAAATAAAAAATGACTACTTTCACGAAGTCTAAAATTAAATAGTGAAAAACTACTCCGTAAAACAGTACCAAGAGAAGGATTACGCAAATTGGAACACCTTTATCGGTCAAGCCAAAAATGCTGCCTTTTTGTTTCATCGTGATTTTATGGAATACCACAAAGATCGATTTGAGGATTTCTCGCTGATGGTTTTTGAGGACGATAAACTAGTCGCTCTTTTGCCTGCAAACAGAGGTGGAAATGCCGTCTTTTCGCATCAAGGGCTTACTTATGGGGGATTAGTGTATTCAGCTAAATTAAATGGAGAAAAAGTAGCAGTAATTTTGGATTCCCTTTTGTCTTTTTTGAAAGAAAATGAGATGCAAACCTTTTATTACAAGCCAATTCCTTCATTTTATGTGGCAAAAGGCAATGCCGAAATTGATTTTTTTCTAATGAAAAAAGGAGCGATTTTAGATCACAAAGAAATGAACTTGGCCATCAATTTAGCCATGCCATTAACCATTTCAAAAAGTAAATTAAAACATTTCAGGAGAATTGAGGAACTCGATCTCGAACTAGTCGAAGAACAGCAATTGGAGTTATTTTGGGAAATGGTTTTAGAGCCAAGACTATTAGAAAAACACAATGCAAAGCCCGTACATACGAGGCAAGAAATTACGGTGCTCAAAGAGAAGTTTCCGAATAATATTAGACAGTTTTCAGCTTATTATGACGGCGTAATCATTGCAGGCATTACGATTTTCGAGTCAGAAAAAGTGGTGAAATCGCAATATGGAGCCACCACAAAAAAAGGTGAGGAGTTGCGCGCCTTGGATTTTCTATTCATCAATTTGATAAAAAAATACAAGAGTGAAGGCAAACTTTTTTTTGATATGGGAATTGTGAATGAGGATGATGAAAAAGGATACAATGCTGGACTTTTGAAACAAAAAGAAGAATTGGGCTGCTCTGTGTTTAGTCAAGATTTTTATAAAATGAAGCTGATATGATTTCATTTCTGGATTTAAAAAAAATAAACGAACCGTATGAAATTGCTTTTCAAGAAAAATTGAAAGGGGTTTTAGCGAGCGGTTGGTATGTTCTAGGGAATGAAGTCAAGGAATTCGAAACGAGCTTTGCGAAGTATTGCGGCAAGCAATTCTGCATAGGAACTGGAAATGGTCTTGATGCGTTGGTATTGATTTTTAAAGGATACATTCAACTGGGGAAACTTCAAAAAGGCGATGAGGTCATTGTTCCTGCAAATACCTATATTGCTAGTATACTTGCTATTTTACAAGCAGATTTAGTTCCTGTTTTGGTCGAGCCAAAATTAGAAACTTACAACATCAATCCCGATCTAATTACAGAAAAAATCAACTCAAAAACCAAAGCCGTTCTTGTGGTTCATCTCTACGGACAATTGGCAGAAATGGATGCGATACATGAAATTGCTCAGGTAAATAATTTGCTAGTCATTGAAGATGCTGCTCAGGCTCACGGAGCAATCAAAAATCTAGAATCAAAAATCTCGAATCAAAAATCAAGCGTAGCGTATAGTTTTTATCCTGGGAAAAATCTTGGTGCTTTAGGAGATGCTGGCGCAGTTACCACAAATGATTCGGATTTAGCCAAAACCATTCAATCACTTCGGAATTACGGTTCCGAAACCAAATATTACAACGATCACATTGGGGTTAATTCACGATTAGATGAGCTTCAAGCGGCTTTTCTCAATGTGAAACTCCCTTTTTTAGATGCAGATAATGAACACCGAAAAGCAATTGCCAAACGGTATTTGATTGAAATTAAAAATGAAAAAATCATTTTACCAACGGTGTCAATTGATGAAAAGAAGCAATCCAATCACGTTTTTCACTTGTTTGTTATTCGAACTCAAAACAGAATAGATTTACAAGATTATTTGCATCAAAACGGCATACAAACGGTTATCCATTATCCAGTTCCGCCTCACAATCAAAAGGCTTTGTCATTTTTGAACCATTTGTCTTTTCCGATTACCCAAAAAATTCATGATGAAGTATTGAGTTTACCCATAAGTCCTGTTTTAACGATGGATGAGGTGACTAAAATCATTGAAAAACTGAATGAATGGACATCCTAATCAAATCATTTAATAGGCCTTATTATTTGGATAGGTGTATTCAAAGTATTTATAGCAACTGTAGTGGTTTAGAGTTTAATATTAAGATTTTAGACGATGGAACACCACAAAAGTACTTGGATAAATTACAACGCAGTTTCCCTGAAACAATGATCTATAAATCGGGTTATTATGACGAAAAAGTGAAATGCACTTCAGTTGGTAAAACTCCTGAAATAATTGCAATTCCAATTGATTTATGGGTAGAAATTGCGCAAAAATCTTCGGATTATTTTATTTTGTTGGAAGATGATATGTGGTTTACTGAAAAAGTAGATTTGCAAGAATTATTATTTTCGACACAAAAAAATGGTATTCAGTTTGTAAAACTTTTTTGGCTAGGAAATCCAAAATTAATACAGAAAAAAACGATAAAAATTGCCAATAAGATTACTGTTTACAAACCAGATTTATTCATTAGAAACCCCTTTTTATACTACTGTATTTTTTATAAGTTAGATAGATTCGGTATTCGCAAAATGCTTAGATTTTTCAAAATTAATACACTTGATAGGTTGCTAGCCTATTATTCCATATATGCAGTTGCAGGTATTCTATTTCATAAAAATTATTTTTTGCAATTGTGGTCCAATCATAATAATGATGTAAACGAAGGACTCCAGCTCTATAATGCGGTGAAGTTTTACAACAGAAATAAAGAAATATTCTTTGCGCACACAAACAACGAAGTTATGAAAACTGGCTTTTCATCCTCGGCAACTTCACAAAATAAAAACGGAGTGTTGATCGATATGTTTGCTTTTAATTGGATGTTGAATGAGGCTTGGTTTACAAATAAGTTTGATGCTATGAATAATTACCCAAACGATTTTGATGAAACCGTGATTTACGCTATTATTGGTCATCAAAACATATTAGTTTCGAACGAGAAATGGTCCATTTGGAAAAGAGAATTCAGAAATCAATACGAATCCTTTGGTTGTAAATTGGAATAAGATGGATCGAAATAGTAATTCAAATTCATATCAATCAATTTTAGAAGCTACTGGCGTTTTTGGTGCGATGCAATTCATCAAAATGGCTGTGAGCGTTGTTAGCTATAAATTTATTGCTGTTTTTTTAGGCCCAATCGGTATAGGAATAGTTGGATTGGTTACAAATACAATTAATATTATTTCTGCAGTTACTAGTTTTGGTATTAGCACTACCAGTGTGAGAGAAATCGCAAATGCGTCGGGAAAGCCAGACAGCGCTCAAAAAACATCTGAAACTATTTATCTAGTGCAAAAAATGGCATTGGGGATTGGTATATTTGGTACAGTATTAACAATCATATTCAGTCCTCTTCTGAGCCAACTTACTTTTGGTTCTTCAAACAAATATTATTGGTTTGTTTTTTTGTCAATCAACTTTTTTTTTACCAGTTATACCGCTAGCCGCGTTGCAATATTACAAGGAATGCGCATGCTAAAAACAATTGCTATTTCTAATATAGTTTCCTCAATTTTAGTTTCAATTTGTAGTGTTGCCCTATATTATTTTTTAAGATTCGATGGGATTATATATGTCATTTTGCTGGCCAGCGCAATCAATTTGATGGTCAATATCTATTACACCAGAAATGTTCAACAGCAAGTGAATAGACTTCCTATTTCTGAAATTTGGAATAAAGCAATACCGATTTTAAAACTTGGTTTTTTATTGTCAATAAATGTTATTTTTGGGTATGTATGTACGTTTCTTATCAAGCTCTATTTAAATAATAAAGGTGCAGCATTAGAGATTGTCGGGTTTTATGAAGTTAGTACAGTTATTTTAATTTCGTACGTAGGAATGATATTTAATGCCATGGCGATCGATTTTTATCCCAGATTGACTAGCATAAACGAAAATCATTCTGAGATGAAAAATCTAGTAAATCATCAAATTGAAATTGCTTTACTTTTGCTTACACCTGCCATATTGTTTCTTTATATTACAGCTCCTTACTGGATTGAATTTTTGTATTCAAAAGATTTTTTACCCGTTAATATGATTCTTAAAGCGGGGCTTTTTGCAATGATTATAAAGGCGGTAATTTGGCCACTAGGGTTTGTAATTTTGGCCAAAGGCGATAAAAAACAGTATTTTATTCAAGAATTACTAGGTGATTTTTTAAATGTAAGCTTAACCATTTTATCGTATAATTATTTTGGACTTTTAGGTATAGGACTTGCCAGTATTCTGAATTTTAGCTTGTATGGTTTTTATGTCTATCGAGTTGTGAATAAAAAATATGGATTTAGTTTCAAAGTAGCGTGTGCTAAAATTATAGTGTTTTCACTATTTGTGGGAGCTGCAAGTTGTTTATGTCTATTTTATTTTTCAAACTTTACTGCGCAGATCATCATTTCTATATTGCTTGTTTTTTCGCTTGTGTATTCGTTTCGAGGAATTAATAAGCGGGTGGGATTGAGAAATTACTATTTGAAAATTAAAAATAAATTTTGACCTCGATTAGTAATTTAAAATCTTCACACAATTAACAATAGCTACCTGATTGAAGTTTTTTACATCTACAAAACTCAAAAAAAGTCTAAAATTGAAAGTATAATAATTGTATGCAAATCGAACTTTGCTCAGCAGTCCTATTTAATTGAATGAACGCGTTTTGATAGAATCAAATTACTAGGAAACAAAATCGGTTAAATCAGTATCTAAAAAAACTGTAATTATAGTCTTAGCTTTATCGCAAGTAAACTATATTTCAAGAGTAGCATGTAATCGGCTGTTTTATAGGCTAAAATCAGTTCAAAATGAATTCGTTTTAAAACAGCTTCATTTTCTTTTTTTGTTTTGTTAAGTGCAATTGCCTTTTTTAGAATTAAATAAGTAGAGTGGTTTATTTTTCGGCCTCGAGCATCATTTTTCTTAAAAAAATGGGTTCCTAATGAATTTTCGACAGTTCTTTTTTGAATTAAAATAGCATCAATAAAATCGAAAGCATACATTCGAGATGCGCGAATCCAAAAATCTAAATCTTCATAAGCCAGCGACTCGTCATAACCATTTAAAGAATCAAACACTGATTTTTTTACCATCGATGAAACCGAGCACATACAATCACCACCACTAAGAACGGATTCGTAAATATCACCCGTGAGTCTGGGAGTTACTACTTTTTTAAGATGGTTTACAGGGAAATAATAAGAATCAAAAACTCCTTTTTCAGTGATTAATGCAGCATTGCCATAGACAACACCAAGGTTTTTATAAGCTGTATTTTTATAAGCATTTATTTGTGAGCTCACACAATGTGGCAATAAAACATCATCAGCCGCCAAGTCAATGATGAATTCACCTTGGGCTTTTTTCAAGGCTTTATTGAACGATTTCGTGCTTCCTAAATTAAAGTCGTTTGCAATAAATTGGATTTTCGGGAAATCAAGGCACCATTTTTCGATGATAGCTTTTGAATTATCGGTGCTACAATCATCAACAATAATAAGCTCTATACAAGGATAATCTTGATTAATTACTGAAAACAAACTCTCCAAGATATAATCCTGCTGATTGTAACACAAGCAAATAATGGTGACCAATGGATTGACTTGCATATTTTTTTAAAAGAGTTATATTTGATACGAAAATAAGAAATCGATAATGATATTGCCCAACAAAAAAATTAAAATTGCTTTAATTGGTTATCGATTAAGTACTGGCGGAGCCGAAAAGGTTATGGCCACACTGTCTCATTTTTTTGAAAAACAAGGATTAGAGGTTCATAATATTATCGTTCTGGATTCCGTTTCGTATGCCTATTCCGGGAAATTAGTTAATTTAGGTAAGCTGAAAAATGCATCCAACAACTTTTTTAATAAATGGAAACGGTTCACTTTTCTTAAAAAATACCTAGTCGAAAACCAATTTGATTTCATTATCGATTTCCGATTTAGAGTAAAACCCATTCAAGAAGTGCTCATTGCAAAGTTGCTTTATAAAACGAAAACTATTTTTACTGTTCATAGTTTTCTAATAGATCATTACCTGCCAAATTGGACTTTTCTTAGCCGCTTTATGTACGGAGATTGTTATAAAATAGTCAGTATTTCGGATGAATCCAAAGCATTAATACAGAATAAACACCAGTTAAAAAATGTTATCCGAATTTATAATCCAATTGATATTGATGAAATTACCCTAAAAAGTAAAGAGAAAAGTGAGCTTGAATTTGATTGTATTATTAGCATGGGCCAAATGGAAACCAACATCAAACAATTTGATAAATTGATTGAAGCATATTCCAAATCTATTTTACCAAAAACCGGCATTCATTTGGTTTTACTGGGCGATGGAGAACAAATGCAAATGCTCTTAAATGTGGCTAAAACAAGAAATATAGTTGATAAAGTACATTTTTTGGGCTACCAGGACAATCCATTTAAATATTTAAAAAAGGCGCGATTTTTTGTTTTAAGTAGTTTGTATGAAGGTTTGCCCAATGTTATTCTAGAATCTTTGGCTTGCGAAACGCCAGTCGTAGCTTTTGATTGTTCCTCTGGACCACGCGAAATGATTCTGCATAAGGAAAATGGATTGTTGGTTGCAAACCAAGATGTTGAAAAACTTGCTGAAGCAATGAATTTATTGGTAGAAGATGAAAATTTATATCGATATTGCAAGCAAAATGCATTGCAAAGTGTGCAATCTTTTTCGGTTTCAAGTATCGGAAAACAATGGTTGGATCTTATGAAAATTAGCTTAAAATAGAACTATGACTACACTCAGAGACATACAGCTGTTGCAAATTCCTGTTGTAGAGGATAGGCGTGGGAATTTAGCATTTATTCAAGAGGATATTGTGCCTTTTGAATTCAAGCGCGTGTACTACCTTTTTGATGTGCCTAGCAATTCGTTTAGAGGCGGTCATTCGCACATCAATCAATCCGCAGTATTAATCGCTTTGAGCGGCAGTTTTGAAGTAATTTTAAATGATGGAACAGAGAAAAAATCATTTCTACTGAACAAACCTAATATTGGGTTGTATATCCCAACGGGAATTTGGAGAGAATTAGATAATTTTTCTTCGGGAGCAGTGTGTTTGGTTTTGGCTTCTGATGTATATGACGAAGAAGATTATATTCGGGATTTTGATCAGTTTATGATTTCAAAAAAATGAAACTTTTATACATTGTTCCCAACATAAATAACGAAGGTGGTGTAGCCAGAGTCCTTTCAGTAAAAGCAAATTATCTTGTTGAAAAATTGGGATATGAAGTGCATATTCTGACTCAAAACGAGGGTTTTTATCCGTTGTTCTATACTTTTAATTCCAATATTATTTTTCATGATATAGTTTTAAAAGGAAACTTATTTCAGTTTTTAAATTCTTTTTCGAATGGATTAAAAACTAAAATTAATACCATTCAGCCCGATGTCATTGTCGTTTGTGATAATGGTTTGAAAGCATATTTGATTCCTTTTATTTTAAAAAATAAAATTCCTCTTGTGTTAGAAATGCACAGTTCTAAGTTTATCGAGGAAAGAGAATCAAAGGATAATTTCCTGACGAAAGTCATATCTAATGGTATTAGCATTTTTAAAAAAACAGGAATACATAAATATGATCGATTTGTTGTTATAACTAGCGAAAACTTTGCAGAATGGAATATCAAAAACACTATTGTCATACCGAATCCTTTATGGTTTACTTCCGCTAAAACAAGTACTTTAGAAAATAAAAAAGCTATTGCCGTAGGAAGGCACACGTATGAAAAAGGATTTGATAGATTGTTACAAATCTGGAAAAAAGTAGTTGTGAAGCACCCCGATTGGATTTTGGAAATTTACGGTAAAGCATCAGAAAGTATCGATTTAAAATCCTTGGCTGAAAATCTAAATATTTCAGATAATGTTGTTTTTCACGAACCAGTTCAAGATATTGATAAAAAATATCTAGAAGCTTCATTTTATCTGATGACATCTCGATTTGAAGGTTTTGGAATGGTGTTAATCGAGGCCATGGTATCTGGATTGCCATGTATTGCGTATGATTGTCCATGTGGGCCGAGAGGTGTTTTAACTCATGGCGAAGATGGATTTTTAATTGAAAACGGTAACGAGATGGATTATGTAAATGCAGTCGAGACTTTTTTCGAGAATATAAAATTAAGAGAAGAAATGGGTAAAAAGGCAAAAGTGTCCAGTGAAAAATACCAGATCGATTCTATTATGGAAACTTGGAATCAATTATTTATCGGACTCAAAAAGCATTAATTTTTTTGTTGTAATGAGCATAAATAGCCCACTCGAAACCAATTAAAAACAAATAAATTAGGATAATTCCCAGTCAGATTTTTAATAAAAAACGATTCGAAAACGGAATGTACTTTTGAAATAATATAAGTAAGTCTTGTTCTATTTAATAAATGATACAATTGAATCAGTTTCACAAATTCAATATCAATTTTTTCTTCTTCGTACAGTGAAATCAAATTCTCCAAAGACGCTTTGGTCTTATTCAAATAAACGAAATTGGTATCAATATCTCCATGTTCAACTGGGTTTTCTATGTGATTTACTTTGCATTTTAGCAGGCTTATCTCGAACGCCAATTGCGTATCATCGTGACCGTATTTCTTGCTGTTGGTGTCAAATTTTATTTTGTTGAAAAGTACTTTTTTGATTACAGTATTGTTGAAAAGTAGCGATTGATACGGTTTTTTCTTTCGGTTTGCTGGAGATTTGTCCTCAATAAATTTTCCGTATTTCCAACGTAGTTTTTGATGGTTAGAAGGACATTTTTCAGGATGCAACCTTCCGCCATAAACAACATCAAAATCCCGAAGAGTATCAATGTATTTTTTTATAAACTTGTCATGAATAATAATAGAGTCCCCGTCTATAAAAAGCAAGTAATCAAATTTTGCTTGTGCGGCAAGGGAATTTCGGTTTGCGCGATGTGCTAGATTTACTTTTAAAGAGATAAAACTACAATTAGACAGTTCGTTTACGTGTTCATTTAAAGCGTTTAAACTTGAATTAGAAGCGTCGTCTTGGCAAAGAATTTCAAAATTTATTCCGCAATTCGTACATTGTTTATGCAACTCTGAAACAAGAGGAAACACATTGTAATTGTATATTGGAACCAGAATAGAAAGCATTATGCCGTTCGTTGAACTACTTCAAAGATTTTTGCATCTTCACATTTTAATGTTTTTGAAGGGAATTTCATCAACAAAGCATAATCATGCGTCGCCATAATAATGGTTTTTCCGTTGGCATTGATTTTCTTTAAAACCTCCAATACTTCGGCACTAGTTTGTGGATCTAAATTTCCTGTTGGTTCATCAGCAAGGATTAATTCGGGATCGTTCAGCAAAGCACGTGCAATAGCCACCCTTTGTTGTTCTCCTCCAGAAAGTTGATGCGGCATTTTTTTGCCAAAATCTTTCATCCCCACTTTATTCAATACTTCTTCAATTTTATTTTGCATTTCTGTAATGTCTGTCCAGCCAGTTGCTTTCAATACAAAAAGCATATTAGCATCTACGGTGCGATCTGGAAGTAATTTGAAATCTTGAAAAACGATTCCAATTTTACGTCTTAAAAACGGAATGTCATCTTCTTTTAGCGTTGCTAAATCATAGTCTACAATGTTTCCTTCTCCTTCAGTCAAAGGTAAATCAGCATATAATGTTTTCATTAAACTACTTTTTCCAGAGCCTGTTTTTCCTATAATGTATAGAAATTCTCCGTGTTTAACCTCTAAATTTACTTCTGATAAAATAGATTTTCCTTCTTGATATATCGTTACATTTTTTAGAGACAGTACAGCTTGTGACATAATTTACATTTGTTTATTGGGTAAAAGTAATAAGATAACGGTTCTATTCAAAATAAATTCTGTTCTATGAGACACAATTTAGAAAATTACGGATAATATGCCAAAGTAGTTGCATTTACAGGGCGAAATCGCTGTGTGTGGAAAGTTAAATTCTACCGTGTTAAAAAAAATGTTTATAATAAAAACCAATAACGATTCGTTATAGACTGCAGAATATGATACATTTGAATTATTAAAATAAATTACAATGCGTAAAATTTCTTGGCTCCATTTTATATTGATTTTCATGGTCACTGTGGCTGTTTCGGCACAAAAATCTATGATATATACTCACGATTCTAAAGATTTTAACAAAGCAGTAGCGTTATTTAAGGATGATCAATATGCCTCTGCACAAATCATTTTCAATAAAGTAAAGGAAACTGCGACTACCGAAGAGCTAAAATCGGATTGTGCATATTATGCCGCCAATTGTGCCATTCGAACCAATCAATCCAATGCAGATGAGTTGATGGAGCAATTTGTTTCGGAATATCCTACAAGTGTCAAACAAAATCAGGCTTACATTGAAGTGGCGCATTTTCATTTTAGCCAGGGGAATTATCCGCAAGCACTACAATGGTTTGATAAAGTAGATGAAAGTAGTTTGAGTAGATCAGACCTAGACAAATTCAATTTCCAGAAAGGCTATAGTTTTTTTAATGCCAAAAAGAAAAAAGAAGCAATTGTTTATTTGAACAAAGTCGTAAACTCAGCAGAATATGGTTCTCAGGCTAAGTATTATCTAGGATTTATGGCCTATGAAGGCGATGATTACAAGCAAGCTACCAAGTATTTTGATGAAGTTTCAGGGGAAGAAAAATACAAAGAAAAGCTATCGTATTATCAAGCCGATATGAATTTTAAATTGGGGAATTTTCAAAAAGCGATCGATTTAGGACAGAAAGCAATGGCCAAATCTACACCTTTAGAAAAATCTGAACTGAGTAAAATCATTGGTGAAAGCTATTTTAATTTAAAGCAATATGATACATCTATTCCATATTTAGTAGCTTACAAAGGAAAAAAAGGAAAGTGGAACAATACAGATTTTTATCAATTGGGCTATGCGCATTACAAACAAAAAGATTATGAAAGTGCCATCGCGCAATTCAATAAAATCATTGGCGGTAAAGATTTTGTAGCGCAGAATGCGTATTATCATTTGGGAGAAAGTTATCTCAATACCGATAAGAAACAACAAGCTCTGAATGCTTTTAAAAATGCTTCGGAAATGGAGTTTGATTTGGCCATTCAAGAAGATGCCAGTTTGAATTATGCTAAATTAAGCTATGAATTAGGAAATTCGTATCAAAGTGTACCAGCTGTTTTACAATCTTTTTTGAAAAAATATCCAGAAAATCCAAGTCGTGTCGAGATTGAAAAGCTATTGATTGATTCTTATATTTCTTCTAAAAATTACAAAGAAGCTTTAGTTTTATTAGAAAAAAATAAATCACCAGCAAATAAATTAGCGTATCAAAAAGTACTTTTTTATCGTGGTTTAGAATTGTACACCGACGAAAATTATCAGGATGCCTTGAAAATGTTTTCGAAATCGATAGTCGAACAAAAAGATCCAATTTTCACTGCTCGTGCTACGTTCTGGAAAGGAGAATCAGAGTATGTTTTGAATGAATTCAAGGACGCTTTGCTAAGTTTTAAGCAGTTTGTTGGTGCAAGCCAAGCCAGCACCACGCCAGAATTTAAAAACAGTAATTACAATATTGCGTATACGTATTTCAAATTAAAAGAATATGAGCAAGCGGGAAATTATTTCCAAAACCAAATAGAAAAAGCGCCTTCTGATAAAGTGCGTTTGAATGACTCCTACTTACGGTTAGCCGATTGCCGTTTTGTGACAACAAAATATGCTGCAGCAATGGATGCGTATACTAAAGTAATTGAGTCTAAAAGTGTAGATGCGGATTATGCGTATTTCCAAAAAGCTATTTCTTATGGTTTTATGTCTAAAAATGACAAGAAAATTGACGAGATAAATGCTTTTTTACAACTGTATCCAAAATCAGAATACAGAGACGATGCACTTTTTGAATTGGCCAATACTTACGTTGCCGAAAATCAAAATGACCTTGCGGTAAAAACGTACGACAGATTAAATACGGAATTCAAAAAAGGTTCTTTCACTTCCAGAGCTATTTTGCGTCAAGGGTTAGTGTATTACAACACCGACAAAGATGATCAAGCATTAGCCAAATTTAAAAAAGTGGCAGCTGATTTTCCGCGAACTCCAGAAGCGCTTGAAGCAGTTGCAACCGCGCGATTGATTTATGTAGACAATGGCAGAGTAGATGAATATGCAACTTGGGTTCGTACCTTAGATTTTGTT
This sequence comes from Flavobacterium sp. GNP010, assembly GCF_056428945.1. Taxonomy (NCBI): domain Bacteria; kingdom Pseudomonadati; phylum Bacteroidota; class Flavobacteriia; order Flavobacteriales; family Flavobacteriaceae; genus Flavobacterium; species Flavobacterium sp. GNP010. The sequence goes on from NZ_JBWJVK010000035.1 coordinate 26,033, forward strand.
GCTGTAACCGATGCAGAATTAGATAATGACACCTATCAAGGCGCCGAAAAACAATTTCAACAAAACAACACCAAGCAAGCCATAGCGGGATTTAACGGGTATATAAATCAGTTTCCTCGCGGAATTCATGCTCTGCAGGCGAATTATTATTTAGCACAACTGCATTATGCTGAAGGTGCTGAGAGTAAATCAATTCCTAATTATGAATATGTGATTGCGCAATCCAGAAGTGAATTTACAGAACAATCGTTGTTGCGATTGGCCCAAATTTCCCTTAAAAATAAGGAATATGAAAAAGCAATTCCGGTTTTAATTCGATTGGAAAACGAGGCAGACCTTGCTCAAAATAAAACATTCGCACAATCAAATTTGATGAAATCCTATTATGATAAAAAAGATTATGCTAATTCTGGTATTTATGCAGAAAAGGTTTTGATGAATCCAAAAACAGATAGCAATGTAAAAAGTGATGCTCAAATTATCATAGCGCGTGCCGCAATTGAGACGGGTGATGAAGATAAAGCGAAAGTAGCTTACGCCAAATTAATGACGATTGCCAAAGGAGAATTAGCTGCTGAAGCCCTGTATTATGACGCTTATTTCAAAAATAAAGACGAGAAATTTGAAGCTTCGAACATAGCAGTTCAAAAGTTAGCAAAGAGTTATTCCAGTTACAAGTATTTTGGAGCCAAAGGATTAGTCCTAATGGCTAAGAATTTTTACGGATTGAAAGACAGTTATCAAGCAACTTACATTCTAGAAAATGTCATTCAAAATTTTACTGATTTTTCAGATGTCGTTGCCGATGCTCAAAAAGAACTCGACAGAATAAAAATGGAAGAATCCAAAACGAATTCATCTATTACTAAGTAGGACGTTTGCGAATTACATTCAAAAAAAAAATAGAATAGGCATATATTTTTTAAAATTATCGAAGCCAAAAAACAAAGAGAATGAATCTACCTTTTTACATCGTTGGTGTTTTTACAGAAAAAAAATACGCAGGCAATCAACTAGCTGTTTTCTTAGATGCACATTCTTTAAGTACTGAACAGATGCAGCTAATTGCGCGCGAAATCAACTTTGCAGAAAGCACTTTTATTACAAAACTTGATGGTCAAAAGTGCGCTGCTACGATTCGCATATTCACGCCAGAACATGAAATGCAATTTGCTGGACATCCCATCATAGGAACTTCATGGGTTTTGATGAATAAAATATTCGAAAATAAACCAGATAAAATTACAATTTCCGTTCCCGTAGGTGAAATTCCAGTACGTCAAGTGGGAGATTTGGTATGGTTACAAGCTGCTCAACCTCAGTTTTTGGATACTTTTTCAAAGGAAGATTTCACGACTTTCAGCAACTTAAGAAGTACTGATTTTGAGGATGCATTTCCTATTCAGGAAGTGACTACAGGTAGTGCTTTTGTAGTTGTTCCTCTCAAAAATATAAAGGTATTAGAGCGTTTAATTATCGATAAGGATAAAATGAACAATTGGATGCAGGCAAATTGTAAAACCAGTCACAGAGCCTTGTATTTTTATTGTTTAGAAGATGAAAAACTCAGTAGTAGGATGCTTTGTGTCGAGAACAATCAACTGATAGAAGATGCAGCTACTGGTAGTGCCAGCACGTGTTTGCAGGCTTTTCTTTTAAAATATCATGCGCCAGACATTCAAATTACCAATCACCAGGGGGAATACATCAACAGACCGTCACAAATTTATTTTGATGGAAAATTGACCAATAATGATTTTGATATCAATATTGGCGGTAAGTCGCAATTCATTGCAAAAGGCGAATGGGAAGTTTAAAAAATAAGATGAGAAGCATTAGAAATAAGAAGTAAAAAAATAAAACATGACAGTTAAACAATTAAACATAAAATCATTCACAAATAAGGCAGTAACGTTTACCGCTCCTTTCCCTTCGGGAAGTGTTGGATTTGGGATTTTATTTCTTTTATTTTTCCAGTTTTCATTTGCACAAAAGAAAGAGCAAATAGGAACCGAAACTGTAAATGTGGTAAAACCGTACACGCCAAAAATTTCGGATGCTTTTAAACCAAAAGAAATTCCGGAACTCGATGAAGAGGAAACGGCCCAAAAAGAAAAGATTAAGTATACTATTTTCTCTTTTCCTGTAGCATCTACTTTTACACCTTCTAAAGGAAAAGCAGAAGGAGTAG
>NZ_JBWJVK010000036.1:0-28201 GCF_056428945.1 Flavobacterium sp. GNP010
CTAATTAAATTTATTTCCATATGTATTTATTATCAGAATGAACAATTTGAAAATTGTCTCTTAGTAAAATTTTTCTATTTTTGTGCCACAAATTTACATAATACCGTTTGTTAATTCAAACTAGTTCAGTTAAAACTAAACTAAATATAGTACACAACGGAATTTTTTATAAATATTGAAAACAGACCTATCAAAATAATATAATTTTATGACAACTACCGAACAAATTAAAGGTATTGTAGAGCGCCTTGGTGCGTTGAGGAGGTATCTTTGACGTTGATGCCAAGCTAATTGAGATTTCAAACGAAGAAGAGAAAACTTTTGCTCCTGATTTTTGGAACAACGCCAAAGAAGCAGAATTGCTGGTGAAAAATCTCCGAAACAAAAAAAAATGGATTGAAGATTATAATAAGGCTGTCGAAATGACGGACGAATTGCAACTCGCCTATGATTTTTATAAAGAAGGAGAACTTACCGCCGAAGAATTAGACGAACAATATTTGCTTACAGCCAATCATATTGAAGCGATTGAATTCAAAAATATGCTCTCGGACGAGGGTGATACTTTGAGTGCTGTTGTACAAATAACCGCTGGGGCTGGTGGAACCGAAAGTTGTGATTGGGCCGAAATGCTCATGCGCATGTACATGATGTGGGGCGAGAAATACGGCTACAAAATCAAAGAACTGAATTTCCAGAAAGGAGAGGCTGCGGGTATAAAAACCGTAACACTCGAATTTGAAGGCGATTATTCTTTTGGTTACTTAAAAGGTGAAAACGGTGTACATCGATTAGTTCGAATATCTCCTTTTGACAGTAATGCCAAGCGTCATACCTCTTTTGCATCGGTTTATGTGTATCCACTAGTAGATGACAGTATCGAAATTGACATCAACCCTGCTGATATCGAGATTACCACTTCGAGATCTAGTGGTGCGGGAGGACAAAATGTAAATAAAGTAGAAACTAAAGTTCAATTGTTTCATAAACCAACCGGAATACAAATACAATGTTCTGAAACACGTTCGCAACAAGATAACAGACAGCGAGCCATGCAAATGTTACGATCTCAGTTGTACGAAATTGAGTTGAAAAAGAAACAAGCACAGCGCGCTGATATCGAAGCGGGCAAAATGAAAATTGAATGGGGATCGCAAATTAGAAATTATGTGATGCAACCCTATAAATTAGTAAAAGACGTAAGAACAGGACATGAAACCAGTAATGTTGATGGTGTTATGAATGGTGAAATTGATGAATTCTTGAAATCTTATCTAATGATGATGGGACAAAAAGAAGAGTAATATTTACAACAAATTACTTGTTGAAAAATACTTTAAAATTTATGGATCATAAGAAAACCTCTTTACCATTCTAAAATGAATGTGTTAAGAGGTTTTTCATTATTAAACAAGTACATCATTCAGAAGAATATTTTATCTATACCGCTTGTAGAATTGATTATAATGAAAATAATGTACTGCGAGCATTTTCTAAAAATTTAAATTCCCTTCACATTCCCTTTATTTTTTAAAAAAATTACTTCAATTATTTTACTAGACATTTTAGAATCAATTTTTAGTAAATTCGAAATTGTTTCAATAAGATTTTTTTCCTCATTCTCTAAAATACCATCAGCCAGCAATACTTCTAAGGCAAGAGCAAAAAGCATATTTTTATCCTCTTCCTGTATTCGTTCGCAGCAAACTGAAATGAAAGTCGAGTGCCCCAATTGTTTTTTTAATTCAGAAGATTTTAAAAAAAGTGGTAAAAGGTCTACTCCAATAAACTTCTGTTTAGAATGGATTATTCTGGTCAGTATTTTTGTTTCATTTGCAGTAATTTGCTTATCTGCTGAAATACAAGAATACAAAATTCCAAACCAAGCTTCAACCTCGTTTGTTACTAAATTATTGGTATTGTTATCATTAACTACATTCATATTGTTTTTTTTTTATAAAATTAGTTCCTAGTCCTTGAAATTTTACTAGCATTTACCAATAAATTATGATTTATAACAAATTATGCATGCTTTTTAATGCGAACAAATTAGTACTTGAAGAGTTAGCCAATACAATATGAACGCATAACAACATAAAAAAAGTTGGGAATACAACACATAAAATTTTATAAATCACATCAATATAAAGAATTAAAAAATTTGACAGTTACGGCATTGAACTAATTAAACTAATCCAAACATCACTAAAATCGATTTTATTCATAGTTTTTATCTATTGAAATAAAAATAGCTATGGATATTTTTTAGTAAATTCGTTTTTAGAAAATACTAAAAATAATCAAATATGGAAAATAACTCAAGACCCACATCCTACAATGTAAATGGCGAAAGCAAGTGCCCGTTTTCTGCCGGAGCAAATGCTCCAAAACAAAGTGAGAGAAATGGTAAGACAAACCGCGACTGGTGGCCAAACCAATTAAAATTGAATATTTTGCGCCAAAACTCATTAGAATCTAATCCAATGGGAGCTCATTTTAATTATGCCGAAGAGTTCAAATCAGTTGATTTAGAAGCATTAAAAAAAGATATTACTGATGTAATCACTACTTCTCAAGACTGGTGGCCCGCTGACTATGGTAGCTATGGACCTTTTTTCATTCGATTAGCGTGGCATAGTGCAGGAACATACCGTATTGCGGATGGTCGCGGAGGAGCTGGTTTCGGAACCCAACGTTTTGCGCCACTTAACAGTTGGCCAGATAACGCAAACTTAGATAAAGCACGTTTATTATTATGGCCAATCAAACAAAAATATGGTAACAAAGTTTCTTGGGCCGATTTAATGGTTCTCGTTGGGAACTGCGCACTTGAATCTGCTGGTTTTAAAACTTTTGGTTTCGCAGGTGGCCGTGTAGATGTTTGGGAGCCTCAAGAAGATATTTATTGGGGACCTGAAAAAGAATGGTTGTCATTAAGCACAGAGCCACATAGCCGTTATTCTGGTGATCGTGAATTAGAAAATCCATTGGCTGCAGTTCAAATGGGATTAATTTATGTAAATCCAGAAGGTCCAGATGGAAATCCTGATCCACTTTTGGCAGCACGAGATATTAGAGAAACATTCGGTCGTATGGCAATGAATGATGAGGAAACTGTTGCCCTAATAGCTGGTGGTCATACCTTAGGAAAAACCCACGGTGCAGCCGATCCTAATAAATACATAGGGTCAGAACCAGCAGGAGCTTCAATCGAAGAACAAAGTCTTGGATGGAAAAACACGTATGGAACTGGAAACGGTGCAGATACAATTACAAGCGGACTTGAAGGTGCTTGGACTACTACCCCAGTAACTTGGAGTAATAATTATTTCGAAAATCTGTTTGATTTTGAATGGGAATTGACTAAAAGTCCAGCTGGAGCACACCAATTCAAACCTGTTGGCAATGCTGGTGCTGGAACCGTTCCTGATGCGCATGACCCAACGAAAACGCATCAACCTTTCATGTTGGTGACTGATTTATCCTTGAGAATAGATCCTGCATATGAGAAAATCTCTAGACACTTTTTAGCCAATCCAGCCGAATTTAATGATGCTTTTGCGAGAGCTTGGTTCAAACTTACACATCGTGATATGGGGCCAAAAGTACGCTATTTAGGTCCTGAAGTTCCTGCTGAAGAATTAATTTGGCAAGATCCTGTTCCAGCAGTTAACCACGCGTTAATTGACGATCAAGATGCTGCACAATTAAAGGCAAGAATTCTTACCTCGGGATTAACAGTGTCTGAATTGGTAAGTACTGCTTGGGCTTCGGCATCTACGTACCGCGGATCTGACAAACGTGGTGGTGCGAACGGTGCTCGTATACGTTTAGAACCTCAAAAAGATTGGAAAGTAAATAATCCTGCGCAATTAGAACGTGTGTTAAGTATTTTAGAAAATATTAAAAATGAGTTCAATAGTGCACAAGCTAGTGGCAAATATGTTTCTATCGCTGACTTGATAGTTTTAGGAGGTAACGCAGGAATTGAAAAAGCAGCTGCAAATGCTGGGCAATTTGTGACTGTTCCTTTTTCTGCAGGACGTACGGATGCATCACAAGAACAAACAGATGTGGAATCATTTGCAGTTCTTGAACCGCAAGCAGATGGATTCCGTAATTATGTAAAAACAAAATATACCGTTTCTGCCGAAGAAATGTTAGTAGACAAGGCACAATTATTAACCTTAACAGCTCCAGAAATGACAGTTCTAGTAGGTGGTATGCGTGTATTGAATACCAACTTTGATCAGTCTCAAAATGGAGTTTTTACCAAACGTACAGAAGCGCTTACGAATGATTTCTTTGTAAACTTACTTGATTTAGGAACAACTTGGAAAGCAGTATCTGAATCTGATGATGCCTTTATAGGAAGCGATCGTATGGCTGGAGGAATCAAATGGGTTGGAACTCGTGTTGACTTAATTTTTGGTTCCAATTCAGAGTTAAGAGCACTCGCTGAGGTATATGGATACAGTACAAGTCAAGAAAAATTTGTGCATGACTTTATTGCTGCATGGACTAAAGTAATGAATCTTGATCGTTTTGATTTAGTATAATTTTAGAATATTGAATTTGTTTTAAAAGGTGATCTGGTAACGGATCTCCTTTTTTGTTTTATAGTTTGATTTTCAGATTAATCAATCTATATAAGTTGCAATTAATTCCTATTTATCATTTTTCCTAATCGCTCAACTGGCAACCATAAAGTGGCACTAATCCTTCCTTTTGGGTGGCTTCGTGCCATTTAATGACATCTGTTAATGTATAGATAATTAACCAAAAAATAATCTATATCGGCAAATCTATATGATTTCATTTTCATTACTTTACGGGAAACCGTAAAACAATGAAAATTATATAATTATAGAAAAAGACTTGTTGCATTACATTATTTTTTGACCATAAAAATGTCGTGATCAAAATTCAAATCCATAAAAAAGCCGTCTCGCAAAAAACGGACGGCTCAATTTTTTAATTAAAAAAAACTATAAAATATAATCGGTATTAATGAAATTTGATTCTTTACTGTTTAACAAGGCTTGTAAAATTTCATTATTGTAGTCGTTATCCTTTGAGGCAACAAAGGTTCTAATGGAAAACGAACGCAAAGCATCATGAATACTTAACGTACCTACAGCAGAATCCTTTCTTCCTGTAAATGGCAGGACATCGGGACCACGTTGACAAGAACTATTTAAATTAACGCGACAAACTAAGTTAATTAGCATATCAATAAGTGGTGCAATGGTTTTAATATCTTTTCCAAACAAACTTACTTGCTGACCGTAATTAGACTCAGCCATATCGTTAAGAGGTTCTTGAATTTCCTTAAAAGGAATAATTGGTACTACAGGTCCAAATTGTTCTTCATGATACACTCTCATTTCCTTGTTTACAGGATATAAAACTGCTGGAAATATGTAGTTAGGAGTGTGCTGTCCTCCTTTTTCATTGATTACTGAAGCACCTTTATTAATGGCATCATCTATCAAATCTTGAATGTATTTCGGTTTTTCCTTTTCAGGTAAAGGAGTCAGAAAAGCTGCTTTATCCCATGGATTTCCAAAAATAAGAGCATCAACTTTGGCTGTAAAACGCTTATTGAATTCCTCTACAATAGATTCATGCACATACAAAACTTTCAAAGCAGTACAACGCTGTCCGTTAAAAGATAGAGATCCAGCTATACATTCTTGAATGGCCAAGTCTAAATCAGCGTCAGGAAGGATGATAGCAGGATTTTTGGCTTCTAAGCCTAATATTAAACGCAATCTATTTTTATTAGGATGTTGATCTTGTAATGCAATTGCTGATTTACTGTTGCCTATGAGAGCTAAAATATCAACTTTTCCCGATTTCATGATAGGTGATGCAACGTCACGACCACGACCATAAACGATATTGATTACTCCTTTTGGAAAACTACTTCTAAAAGCTTCTAACAATGGAGAGAGTAATAAAACTCCATGTTTAGCTGGTTTAAAGATTACTGGATTACCCATTATCAAAGCTGGAATTAGCAATGTAAAAGTTTCATTTAATGGATAATTATAAGGACCTAGACACAATACAACACCAAGTGGACTTCTACGAACCATAGCATTAATTCCTTGTACTTTAGAAAAATGGGCGCTACGTGTATTCAATTCCTTTAAACTGGCAATGGTATCATAAATATATTCTACCGTTCTGTCAAATTCTTTTTCTGAATCGCCTAATGATTTTCCTATTTCCCACATCAATAATTTGACAACATCTTGCCGAGTAGCTTTCATTTGCTTGACAAAATCCTCAACGCATTTTATTCGATCGGTCACTTTCATAGTAGGCCACAATCCCTGACCATTATTAAATGCTGTGCTTGCTGATAGAACGACCTCAGCAGCTTCAGCTTCTCCCATTAATGGAACAGAACCTAATATAGTTGGTGCATATTCTGCTGTAGAAGATATTGTCGAAAAAACTGCTGTGGTTTGACCCGTCCATTTTTTTAACTCACCATCTACTAAATACGTATCTTGATTTAATAAAGTATTAATTTGAAATTCTTCTGGTATAGTATTCATACAAAAATTGATTAAGTATTACATTAGATTTTTAAATAAAAGAAAAGTACAGGTCAAAGTGATTTATGGAGTAACTACTTCTCCCTCCCATTCTAAAATACCTCCAACTAAGTTATAAGCATTTTCAAAACCCAATTCATTCATGATTTCGCAGGCTTTTGCACTTCGCATTCCAGAACGACAGTACACGTAGTAGTTCTTGGTTTTGTCTAATGACTCTATTTCGGTTACAAAACCTTGACCCAAATGAATATCGATATTAATAGCATTGGCTATACTTCCTTCATTAAATTCTCCTTCGGTTCTGACGTCTAGTATGAATGCATTTTCATCTGCTTCAAACTGAGAAACCCAATCTTCTTGTGCTAAATTCATAGTGTTGTTTTTTGTAAAAATACGATGTTTTTGCCTAATAATAAACTCATCAATTGTTAATTAGAGATTATTTATAAGAAAACAATTTCGCAAAACAATAACAATCAATAGTGTAAAATTACAGCTTCTATTTTTGCAGAAAATAGTCCATAAAACCTATAGGAATTATATAAATAAAACATAGATAATGAAGGACTTAAATCATTTTTTTAATGAAAATTTCGCCTATAATTTGATATATTTGAATTACTTTTACGAGTTAGTCGGCAAAAAAATAACCACCCGTTAATTACGTTATGATAGAATATTTAGGTTATTTAGCTTCAATTATTATTGGACTCTCCTTAGGATTAATAGGAGGCGGAGGATCGATACTTACTATTCCTATTCTGGTGTATCTTTTTAAAATAGATCCTGAAACTGCCACGAGTTATTCGCTTTTTATAGTAGGAATTACCGCTTTATTTGGATGTGTAAGCCACTACAAAATGGGAAATCTCAAAATAAAATCGGCAGTATACTTCGCAGTGCCTTCCGTTTTTTCAATATTAATTATTCGGGAAGTCATTTTTCCAAAAATAGCAGCCACACTTTTCTCTATAGCTTCGTACCAAGTTTCTAAAAGTTTTCTAATCATGATTGTTTTTTCAGTCCTTATGATAGCTGCAGCCATTGCAATGATTCGAAAGAAAAAAACGATCTCAAGCCCAACAAAAACAAATTACACACAACTGGGCATAATAGGATTTCTAGTTGGGATAGTAACGGGATTTCTGGGCGCAGGTGGTGGATTTTTAATCATTCCTGCTTTATTGTTTTTTGCAAATTTACCCATGAAACAAGCCGTTGGCACCTCATTGTTGATCATCTTTATAAATTCCAGTATTGGTTTTGGCGGTGATTTGTACATTGGCACCCCTATTAATTATTCGATTCTACTAGTTATTTCGGGTATGGCCTTTATCGGAATGCTGATTGGCATCCAACTTTCAAAAAAAATAGATGGAGCAAAACTAAAACCAATCTTTGGTTGGTTCGTATTAGTAATGGGTATGTACATCATTACAAAGGAAATTTTCTTTTAATAAAATCTTAAAGTAACATTTATCACTCTTTATCCTAAAAAACAGAAGTACCTTTGTGTTATAAATAAAATACTATCATGAAAATTGAACAAATATATACAGGATGTTTAGCGCAAGGTGCCTACTACATTACTTCAAATGGTGAAGCAGCTATTATTGATCCATTACGTGAAACCCAACCATATCTAGAGCGATTAAAAAGAGATTCGGTACAACTAAAATACATCTTCGAAACCCATTTCCATGCTGATTTTGTTTCTGGACACGTTGATTTAAGCCGAGAAACCGGTGCGCCTATTGTTTTTGGTCCAAATGCTATTTGCGAATTTGACTGTATTACTGCAACAGATGGGCAGGAATTTACCATTGGAAACATCAAAATAAAAGTATTGCATACTCCGGGACACACGATGGAAAGTTCCACTTATTTGCTAATTGACGAAAACGGAAAAGATCATGCCATTTTCTCTGGGGACACCTTGTTCATAGGTGATGTAGGAAGACCAGATTTAGCACAAAAAGCAGCACACATGACACAAGAACAATTAGCTGGAATTTTATTTCATTCCTTACGTGACAAAGTAATGACCCTGGCAGATGATGTTATTGTTTATCCAGCACATGGTGCAGGAAGTGCTTGTGGTAAAAATATGAGTAAGGAAACCGTATCAACTATTGGAAATCAAAAAGCAACAAATTATGCCTTGCGAGCTGACATGAACGAAGCCGAATTTATTCAAGAAGTAACCGATGGTTTGTTGCCTCCTCCAGCCTACTTTGGTATGAATGTGGCGATGAATAAAAAAGGGTACGACAGTTTTGAAAACGTCCTGCATTTAGGGATGCGGGCTTTGGCTGTAGTAGAATTTGAAGTGGCTGCAGAAGAAACAGGTGCTTTGATTTTGGATACAAGAAAAAACGGAGTATTTGCTAAAGGATTTATTCCTCAATCCATTAATATTGGTATCGATGGTGATTTTGCGCCATGGGTGGGTGCTTTAATTGCCAATGTAAAACAACCCATTTTAATAGTTTGTGAATTGGGACAAGAGGAAGAAACCGTTACACGATTGAGTCGTGTGGGTTTTGATAACTTAATTGGTCATTTAGCAGGAGGTTTTGATGCTTGGGCAAAAGCTGGAAAAGAGTTTGATACCGTAAATAGAATTTCAGCAGAGCAATTTGCAACAGATGTGAAAATTGGCGAAAGCAAAATAATCGATATTCGCAAAGAAACAGAGTATAGCGCAGAACACATTGAGGATTCTTACAGCAAACCACTCGCCGCAATCAACGACTGGGTGAAAGACATCAATCCGAAAGAACATTTTTATTTACACTGCGCTGGAGGGTATCGCAGCATGATTGCCGCTTCCATTCTAGAGGTAAGAGGTTTTAGAAACTTTACGGAAATTGAAGGTGGTTTCAATGCTATTGCAAAAACAAATGTTCCAAAAACAGATTTTGTTTGTCAAAGTAAAGTTTTGAAATAACAGTAATTTCAATAGTCGTTTCAAAAAAATCAAATTATGGAGGATAAAAAATGTTGTGTAGTTTCCAGCGATATAACACTTGACGCATCGTATTGGGAATCGCAATACGAAGCCAAAAAAACCGGATGGGATTTAGGCACAGTATCGCCACCTATAAAAGCATACATAGATAACCTTTCAAAACAAAACGCCCGTATTTTAATTCCGGGTTGTGGTAACAGTTATGAAGCTGAATATCTTATAAAAAAAGGATTTACCAACATTACGGTAATTGACATCGCACCTACACTAGTGGCTGTTTTACAAGAAAAGTTCAAAAATAAACCTGAAATTCAAGTGATTCTTGGAGACTTTTTTGAGCATCAAGGAGAATATGATTTAATTCTAGAGCAAACTTTTTTCTGTGCTTTACCTCCAACTATACGACAAAAATACGTACTAAAAATGCACCAACTTTTGGCAAAAGACGGAATTCTAGCAGGCGTATTGTTTGATCGTTATTTTGAATCTGGACCTCCTTTTGGCGGAAGCCAAACCGAATACAACCTACTTTTTAAAGAGGCATTTGATAGCCTTAAAATGGAAACTGCACACAATTCTATTGCACCAAGAGCAAACTCTGAATTGTTTTTCGAACTACAGAAAAAGTGAAAATGTTATTCAATTATTTACAAGCTGTGAGTTTTATACTTTTCAATAAAGAGTATTACTCTTTTTGCAACCATTTATAGAGTACTTTTTCTAGATCAGATTGAATTATCGGTTTTGGCAAATAATCATCCATACCTGCTTCAAAACACTTTTCTTTATCCCCAACCATAATTCCTGCAGTAATGGCAATTATAGGAATATCCTTTGCATCTTGAAACTGTCTTATCTCATCGGTAGCTTCATAACCATTTTTATTTGGCATCTGTATGTCCATCAAAATCACATCTGGCTTTTCTTTGCTATAAACATCAACTGCTTCATTACCGTCCTTCGCTTCAAAAATAGTACAATTAGAAATAATTCTTTTGATAAGAGTTTTAGCTAAAAGCATATTAATTTTATTGTCTTCGACTAATAATACTTTGATATCAGTCAAAATATTCTCGGCATCCGTTGTGTTGCCTAGAGGTGTTTGAGTAGATGGAATACTTGCCTTTTTTTTAGGATTCGACTTTTTGACTTTTATTATAAAGTAGAAATCACTTCCGTCACCATATTTGCTGATGAGCTGTAATTTACTATCCATTAATGCCAACAACTGGTTTGAAATGGATAGTCCCAATCCCGTACCACCAAATTTTCTATTTGTAGAATTATCCTCTTGAACAAAAGAGTTGAATATTTTTTCGTTGTTGTCTACTTTTATTCCAATTCCAGTATCTTTTACAGAAAATTTTATGGTTGCCTCATTTTTATCTAAAGGACCAACGGCATCGACATCCAAGCGTATTTCTCCGAAATGGGTGAATTTTATCGCATTACTCAATAAATTCATTAGTATTTGTTTCAATCGAACAGAGTCGGCCTGAATATATTGCGGAATAGTACTATCTATATTTAAAGTTAATGTTATATTTTTTTTGTTGGCCTGAAATTTAAACAAATTAATAACCTGATTGGTTAATTTGTAGAGGTTTACTTTTTCAATATCCAACTCTAATTTACCTGATTCAATCTTGGAGAAATCTAAAACATCGTTTACAATTTCCATCAATGAAGTCGCTGATTCATTGATGGTAGTCATGTATTCTGCTTGATCTTTTTTAAGATTAGACTTCATCAACAAATGAGTAAAGCCAATAATCCCGTTTAATGGAGTACGTATTTCATGACTCATATTTGCTAGAAAATCTGTCTTAGCTTTATTTGCAGATTCTGCTAATTCTTTGGATTTTAGCAATTCCATTTCTAACACTTTTTGCTCTGTAATGTCTAAAAAACTAATTATAATTTCATTAATTTTTCCCTTAGAATCAAGATCTGGATACCCATTAACTAACAACCAAATCGTATGATTGGTTTTAGAATGACTAACACCCATAACGAAATTTTTTAGTGGTTCTTTAGTGGCACTAATCAAACTCACTGGATAATTTTCAAACGGCATTAAAGTACTATCCTCATTCCAGCAGGTCCAAACCGGATCGTATGCTATTCGACCTTTCAACTGATCGCCATCTAGTCCTAATAATTCACAGGCTTTTTGATTGTAGTCAATGATCGAGGTATCAACGGCATGAACTAAAATACCAGCATCTAAGTTGTTCAATAGACCGCGGTATCGCTCTTCACTTTTAAATAAGGCTAAGTCTGCTTGTTTGGCTTTAGTGATATCACGAGATAAGCAAATAAAATGCAGAACATCATCTTGGCTATCCAGCATAGGAGCTATAGAAAGTTCAAACCAATGTATTCCTGTTGCAAGTTGCAATGCATACTGTCGACCCCCAGAAAATCCCTTGAGAGCGGCGTCTTCTATTGCTGCCAAAATAATACTTGAAACTTCTTCTGGTAAGATCTCGGAAAATTTTTTTCCTATAAAAAATTCTGGTGGCATTGTTAAAAGATCAGTGCTTCGAGAGTGATAATTATAAATTTTACCAGTTATATCTAACTCAAACAACAAATCAGGCATGGCACCAAGAATGGCTTCCATCTTTTTATGCATTTTTATAAACTCCTCGTTTATTCTTTTTCGCTCTGTAATGTCTCTTACTATAGCTACAATTCGCCCATCGGCGATCATTTTTGCAGTTACTTCTGTAATTATGGTAGATCCATTTTTATCTATCATAATCCGTTCGAGCAATGTTTGATCTCCGTCCAGCAATTCTTTGTACATTATAGGTCGTCTAGAAAGCTCATCTTCTTGATACAAATCTCTAACATTCATTGTGCAGAGTTCCATCTTGGTATAGTCCAACATTTTGCAGGCACTTTCATTTACGTCTAGAAAATCTCCATTAATATCATTTATAAAAATGGCATCAGAGGCTTGCTCAATGAGGCTTCTATATTTTTCTTCACTATTAAATAATTGATTTTTAATATTTTTTAGTTCAGTTATCTCGATCATTGCACCATTTAAACGAACTGCCTTACCTGTTTCATCTCTAGAGATGACACCTCTGTCGTAAAATATCCCGTACGTTCCATCCGCTTTTAGAAAACGAAATTCATCCGTCCAAAAACTAGAAGTTCCAGCATAAGAATCCTCTAGATTTTGAATTACTCTATTCCGATCATCAGGGTGCAACTTAGACCGCCATATAAGACTATTGTTTTCCCCACTTGGTAAAATACTCCCAAAACCTAAAAGATCAACAAAAGCTTGGTTGTTCCAACTTTCGCCGGTGATTAAATTCACTTCAAATACCGCATCATTAGTGGCTGCCGAAATCATTTCAAATCTTTCGTTGGCAATTTTAATTTTTTCTTCTGCTTTTTTTAGGTCAGAAAGATCCAGACCCATTCCTAAAAGACATTTTTTTCCGTCGTATTCAAAGGCGTGAGAATTTACATAATAAGGGATTTTATTTTTATTTTTAGTAAACAATTCTACCTCAATTCCAGGTGACTTTACCTCAAATACAGTTTTTAACCGTTCTCTTATAATCTCTTTAAAATCAGTGTCATAAAAATCAACCGCTTCCATTTGAGCAATTTCTTCGGCACTAAACCCGCTAACTCTTTCGAAATTTTTATTCCATTTTACAAAATGTCCAGCGGCATCATAGAGATAAAATACTCCTGGAAGATTATTGATTATCGTTTCTGATAACCGCTTTTCTCTCAAAATAGTTGCTTCCGCAATTTTACGATCCGTTATATCTGTAATGGTACCAATGTATCCTACAATCTCATTTTTAGTGTTTCGTTCCGGTATTGCTTGACCCATCACCCAAGCTACAGAGCCGTCTGGGCGAACAAAACGATATTCTGAATATGAAGTAACTTGATTTCGTGACGCTTGCTCCCAACCGTCTACTAGTCCTATTTTATCATCTTCATGGACTGCTTTAAACCAACCATTCCCTAAAGCTTCTTCAAATGATAAGCCCGAAATTTGAGACCAATAGGAATTTACATAAGTGGTACTTCCTGCTGCATCAGTTCTAAAAATACCAACGGGACATACTTCGGTTAAAGTGTGAAAGCGCCGCTCGCTTTCAACAAGTGTATCTTCAGCTTTTTGGCGGAGGTTTTCTTTTTCTAAAATTTCAAGTGCAAAACCTACATCGTTAGTTGCCTCAACTAATAATGTAATTTCTTCATTATCAAAAAAATCTTTTTCAGAAGAATAAAAAGTAAAAATTCCAATGACTTTATCGAATTTTTTTATTGGAACCGTCATTAAAGATCTGTAGTCTCTTGCTAATGCTTCCTCTTTCCAAGGCAGCATTATTGGATCGTTTTCAATATCATTACAAACGACATGTTTTTTGTTTTTTATAGCTGTAGCACCAGGACCTCTTCCTTGTGGTGTACTATCATCTGTGGTAATGGTTTTGATATTGGTAAGATAGCCTTGATTTTCTCCGGTAAACATTATAGGCTCAACATTTTTAGTTTTTTCATTGACAATACCAAACCAAGACATCTTAAATTTTCCAACTTCAACAGCAATAGAGCAAGCCTCTCTAAATAAACTTTCTTGATCCGTAACACGAACAATCATTTGATTCATTTGACTAATAAAGGAGTACAGACGATTTGCTTTAATAATTTTCGCTTCTGCTTTTTTCTTTTCGGTAACGTCCTTGACGAATCCTAAAAATCTAGAATCAGAAAGTTGAACCATATCGACAAAACAAAATATTTCTGATCCATTTTTATGAATGATTTTAATCTCACTTCGCAATCCACTTGTTTCCCTCAAAGACTGAAAATTTTGTAGTGTACTTGAAGTATAATCAGATGCAGATAAATCGCCAAACTTCATGCGCAACAATTCTTGCTCTGAATAACCCGTTAGGTCACAAGCCGCTTGATTTACCTCAACGTAATTTCGATCTTGGTCAAATACAAAAACTCCGTCTGGCGCATTTTCAATGTATTGTTTGAACTTGGTTTCGCTTTTTTGCTCAATAACTAGTAACTTATATTTCAGTGCAGCATTTTCTGTATCAATAATTTCTTGTTCTATTCTTTTTTTATCTGAAATGTCCTGCGTATTGCCTTGCAAGGCATAAACGTTCCCCTCTGTATCAATTAAAGGTTTAACGATAGCGTGCAACCATTTAGAGCTCTTACTTGATAAAATGACTTTTTGAATAACTTCAAACCCTTGTTTATCGCTAATGGCTTGGTACACTTTATTCAGAAACGAATTAGAATCTTCTTTTGAAAAAATGTGTAAAAATTCTTGATATAAGTTTTGCTGAGGTTTAGCTTCAAGTTCATAAATTGAATAAAGCTCTTTTGACCAAATCATTTTATTGTTGCTCAAATCAATTTCCCAGCTACCCAGCTTTGCTATTTTTTGTGCATCGTTTAGTAATTTTTCGCTTGCTAGTAAATTTTCCTGAGTTTCCCTTATTTCAGTGATATCTCTTCCTATTGCATAAATAAATTGTCCTGTTACATCTACATTAGTTGTCCACTGTATTACAATAATTTCACCAGTTTTTTTTAAAAATCTATTTTCAAAATTTACCGAGGTAATCCTTTTTGACAACCTTTCGATTTCTAAACTAGTTTTATTTACATCTTCAGGATGAAGAAATGAAATCACCAAATTACTAAGCAATTCCTTTTCAGTGTATCCTAATTTTTTTATAAATGCTGGATTTATTTCTTTGAAATAGCCATCAGTGCCAGAGATACATAGCAAATCTTGAGATTCTTTAATATAGAATTCAAAATTGGTTAAGGTATTTCTCTTTTTATCTAAACGAATTATTTCTGATTCTAGCTCTTTTACTTTAAGAAGTAGAGCGTCATAAGATATCTTGGCTTTATCCATACTGTTGATATTCAAATAAGTTTTAAATATAATAAATAATACTTACAAATGAAAAAAGATTTGTTGTTATAAAAGCACTAAAAGACTTTCAATACTATCTTTTTAACACGAATCACTTCCCAGGATTTTATTATTTTATATAACTATTCAAGATATTTAATAATTTCAAAAAATCATTCCTAGAAAAAAATGAATATATATATCACTCCTAATTAAAGACAAATTAAAAAATATGTTTCGGCTTAGTTTTTGCAAATAGTAAATCAATAGTTAAAATATGAATTTAAACTGCTAAAACATACAATAACAATTGTTTATGCTTTAACAGAATTTATTTAACAAAAAAATAATACACATTTGTATATACAATTATAAAATGTGTTACATTTGTATCGACAAATGACGTAATACCTAATTATGAAAATTGAAGAAATCTTAAAATCAACTGTACCAATGGATAACTCCAAAAAAGTTATCTTAAACATTATGTACACCCAAAGTGTCATTACAGAGAATTTTAATGATGTCCTTAAACCTTACGAAATTTCAGGAGAACAGTACAATGTACTGCGAATATTAAGAGGACAAAAAGGCAATCCCGCAAACATGTGCGTCATACAAGAACGAATGTTAGCCAAAACCAGTAATACGACACGATTAGTCGATAAATTATTACTTAAAGAGTATGTCACTCGAAAAGTTTGCCCAGAAAATAGGCGAAAGATTGAAGTGTTAATCACACAAAAAGGACTGGATGTTTTAGCGGTATTAGATCCTAAGGTGATTGCTCACGAACAGTTCTTTTCAAAAAATTTACATACCGACGAAATCATTCAATTGAACCAATTATTAGAAAAATTTAGAAATCAATAAAAATCAAATACACATGAACGCATTTTTAGAAAATCAAAACTGGAGATATGCTACGAAAAAATTCGATGCTACAAAAAAAATAACAGCTGAAGATTTAGATATTTTGAAAGAGGCAATCCGCTTGAGTTCATCCTCTTATGGCTTGCAACCATACAAAGTAATCCTTGTTGAAAATCCTGAATTAAGAGCAAAAATACAGCCATCAGCTTGGGGACAATCCCAAATTGTTGAGGCATCACACTTAATCGTTTTTGCAAATGAAATTAATTTTGGTACAACAGGAATTGATGATTACATCAAAAACGCAAGCGAAACAAGAGCAATTCCAGCTGAAAGCCTACAAGGTTATGCTGATTTTATGAAAGCTAATATTACAGCGCTTTCTGAGGACAATCGTAATAACTGGACGGCGAAACAAACCTATTTAGCTTTAGGAAATTTACTTAACGCTGCTGCAGAACTAAAAATAGATGTAACTCCAATGGAAGGTTTTGTACCTGCAGAAGTAAATGAAATTTTAGGACTTGAAGCATTAGGCTTAAACGCCACATTGATTGCCACACTTGGTTATAGACATGAAGATGATGCAACGCAGTACTACAAAAAAGTTAGAAAATCAAACGAAGACTTATTCATCACATTATAATTAGTAATCCAATTCAAACACAAAAACACATGAAAAATTTAAAATCAATTGCTCTAGCATTAGCCGTAGTTTTATCTACCGTTTCCGTAAGCGCTCAAACTAAAAAAGTAGACGCTTCAAAAAGTACCATCAACTGGGTTGGGAAAAAAGTAACAGGATCTCATGAAGGTACAATTAATCTTAAAGATGGTGCCTTAGTATTCAAAGGAAAAAAATTAGTAGGTGGTACATTCGAAGTAGATATGACATCGATGACCGTTACTGACTTAAAAGCAGGTCAAGGAAAAGAAAAATTGGAAGGTCACTTGAAAGCAGATGACTTTTTTGGAACAGATAAATTTGCTACAGCAAGTTTAGTTTTCAAAAAAATAGTGACAAAAACACCAAATGTATATACCGTAACTGGAGACTTAACTATCAAAGGAATCACTAAACCTGTAACTTTTGATTTGGCTACTACTGCAAACACAGCAACTACAAATGTTGTAATTGATAGAACTAAATTTGATATCAAATACGGATCAGGAAGTTTCTTTGACAGCCTAGGTGATAAAGCAATCAATGATGATTTTACTTTAGCTGTGGCCTTGAAATTCTAATTGTAATTTAAAATACAACTCACAAGCCTATCAATTTCTTGATAGGCTTTTTTTTATATTAATTCCTAAAAAAAGGACGATAACTTTGTATTAATTAGATCTAAAAATAGGAATATAATACAACTACTATTTCACTTTATATACAAAAATAATCGAATTAGCACAATCATTAAACTATAATGGCACAAACATAACATCAGTAGGGTATTCGTAATAAACTCATAATATTAGGTAGAAAGTAACTTAACAGTTCGCATGTACTTTTGATAAAAAGAAATTTCTAAATCGAAAATAAGAATTCAACCTTCAAAAATGAATATCATGAAATTAAAACTGACTTTACTTTTAGTACTTTCTTATGCATGTATAAATGCGCAACAACTCAAAGGAATTATAGGACAAGACAACTGGACTAACAATTGGACAAATTTTAAGCCCGCAACTACAGAGTACAATGAGGCCACAACCATACTTACAGGAATAATAAGTAGTGACATGGTTTTGAAACGCACAAATACCTATGTAATGATAGGTGTGGTATATGTTACTAATAAAGCTACACTAACAATTGAGGCAGGAACCGTAATAAGAGGTGATAAACAAACCTGTGGAACCCTCGTAATTACTAAAGGCTCTAAAATTATGGCCGAAGGCAATGAAACAGCACCTATTATTTTTACTTCAAATAGCGTCGCTTTATCAAGAAAACCAGGCGATTGGGGTGGAATTGTTATTCTTGGCGATGCTCCTATTAATAAAATTGGCGGTATTGCTTTTTTAGACTTTAATTTAAATCCAGAAGTTAGCTATTATGGTGGTGCAAATGAAGAGGATAATTCAGGAATCTTAAAATTTGTTCGTATTGAATATTCTGGCAGAAAACTTAAAGAACAAAAAGAACTTAATGGTTTGTCGCTTGCTGGTGTGGGGAATAAAACCACACTTGAAAATATACAAATTAGTTTTTCTAACGACGATTCTTTTGAATGTTATGGTGGTAAAACAACTTTAAGCAACATTATATCCTACAGATCAACTGATGATGATTTTGATTTTACCCAAGGAGCACAAGCTAAAATTTCTAATAGTATTGCCATTAGAGATCCATTTTCATCTGATGTTGCAGGTTCAAGATGCTTTGAAATAGACAATTATGATAAAATAGAAAACTGCGATGTTACTAAAAAAGCAACTTCGATCACCGCCAATAACATTACCCTTCTCAATACGCAAGAAAACAATCAAGGACTTGTAAAAGAGGCTATTTACATTAAAGACAAATGCTTTTTGATACTTAATAATAGCGTGATACATGGCTTTTCTGCAGTTGCCATTTTAGATTCAAAGATAGGATACATCAGTGAAAATCTTAATCGAGTTAGTTTTAGAGGCGTAGTAGCTAATAATTGCACCGCAAAAATAATTAGTGAAGTGCCCGAGAACAACGTTGAAATTGCAAATTGGTACAGCAATGCATCTTATGGTTTAGAATACATTACTATTCCAGCATTAGACTTTTTCAATCAACCATCGTTAAAAAAAGCACCCGATTTTCGTTTAAAATCTTACACTAGTTTAGCCAGTAAGTAATTAATCTTAACTTTAATGCTCCCAGAAGCACAACTTTTACATTTATAACAAATTATAGCGTAAAATTTATTAAATTTTATTTTAAAAAGTTTATTAATTGAATTTTCATTTATATATTTGCAACAACAAAATAAACAATGAACACAATTTTAAACAATACTTGGTGGTGGAACAATTTACGTCAGTCGTCGTGAACTAAGCTCCTATAGTATCATTTAAACTATAAATATAAAAGGCTTGTCATCACGACAAGCCTTTTTTTTTTGCATGTACTTATTCGTAAAACCAACATTAAAAAAATAGCAATTGAAATCATTTACATTACATACCCATTACAAACAAATCCTAGCTGATACGATCACTCCAGTGAGTGTGTATTTCAAGATTCGGGATAAATTCCCAAATAGTCTGTTGCTCGAAAGCAGTGATTATCATGGCAATGACAACAGTTTCTCGTATATCTGTTGCAATCCCATTGCTTCTATCAAAATTGAAAATGAAATAGTTTATAAAACATTTCCTGATGGAACCAATGAAAAAATTATCATTGACGGGACAACTGATATTCCAGCTTTGATTCAAGAATTTTCAGAACAATTTAAATCCGAGAAAAACAAATTCAAATTCATCAACAATGGTTTGTTTGGTTATATCTCCTATGATGCCGTTCGCTATTTTGAGAAAGTAACTATCGCTAAAAAAGAAAACAGCAACACCATTCCTGATGTGTATTATGCTGTATACCAAAATATCATTGCCATCAATCATTTCAAAAACGAAGCGTATATTTTTTGCCACAGCTTAGATGGTAAAAATAACATTTCAGAAATCGAGCAATTATTACAATCTAGAAATATAGCTTCTTACAAATTTTCGAAAGAAGGGGAAGGATTTTCTAATTTAACAGATGAAGAATTTAAACATAATGTGGCTTTAGCCAAAAAACATTGTTTTCGTGGTGATGTATTTCAATTGGTTTTATCACGAAGGTTTACCCAAAGCTTTAAAGGAGACGAATTTAATGTGTACCGTGCGTTGCGAAGCATCAATCCATCGCCTTATTTATTCTTTTTTGATTATGGTGATTTCAAAATATTTGGCTCTTCGCCAGAAGCGCAAATTATTGTCAAAGATCGTAAGGCTGAAATTCACCCCATAGCAGGAACTTTCAAGCGAACGGGTGACGATGAAAAAGATGCTGATCTTGCTAAACAATTATCCGAAGACCAGAAAGAAAATAGTGAACATGTTATGCTGGTTGACTTAGCCCGAAATGATTTAAGCCGCAACGGACATGATGTACAAGTAGAAAAATATAGAGAAGTACAATTCTTTTCGCATGTGATTCACTTGGTTTCAAAAGTAACGGGCTATTTACATGAAAAAGCTACAACCATGCAAGTTGTTGCTGATACCTTTCCAGCAGGAACTTTGAGTGGCGCACCAAAACACAGAGCCATGCAATTGATTGAGGAATACGAAAAAACCAATCGTAATTTTTATGGTGGAGCAATTGGTTTCATGGATTTTGAAGGTAACTTTAACCATGCTATAATGATCCGAACTTTCCTGAGCAAAAACCACCAATTGCATTGTCAAGCTGGAGCCGGAATAGTCGCTGGTTCTGATGAAGAAAATGAAATGCAAGAAGTGTATAACAAACTAAGGGCGTTAAATGCAGCGTTGGATTTAGCAGAGGAAATTTAAAATAATTTAAAGATTTAATAATTTAAGAATTTAAAGATTGTCTAAATGCGAAATTTTTCAATCTTTAAATCTTTCAATTTTTCAATAATAAAAATGAAAAAAATACTAGTCATAGATAATTACGATAGTTTCACGTATAATTTGGTGCATTACCTAGAGGATTTGAATTGTGAAGTTACCGTTTACAGGAACGACGAATTCGAAATTGATGAAATAGCCCATTTTGATAAAATACTACTTTCTCCAGGTCCTGGAATTCCAGAAGAAGCGGGCTTACTAAAAGAAGTCATAAAAAAATATGGTCCTACTAAGAGTATTTTTGGTGTTTGCTTAGGACAACAAGCCATTGGCGAAGTCTATGGCGGGACACTTTCTAATCTCGACAAAGTGTATCACGGGGTTTCCTCATTGGTAAAAACAGCGGTAAACGATGAGCATTTATTTGAAGGACTAGGTAGTGAATTTGAAGTCGGGCGTTATCACTCTTGGGTTGTTGACACCAACTTGCCTGATGTATTAGAAGCGACTTCATTTGATGAAAACGGACAAGTAATGTCCTTACGTCATAAAACATACGATGTGCGCGGCGTACAGTTTCATCCTGAAAGTGTATTAACACCAAATGGAAAAAAAATATTAGAAAATTGGGTGAAAAATTAGTCATAAAGTCCAATGTTATAATGTCGAAAGACTTTAAGACTTTAGACTTTCAACTTTAAGACACATATAAAAATGAAAAACATATTAAACAGACTCATCAATCACGAAATACTTTCGCAAGAAGAAGCAAAAAACGTATTGGTTACCATATCGAACGGAGGGTACAACACGAGTCAAATTGCTTCGTTTCTCACCGTATACATGATGCGTAGCATTAGTATCGATGAGCTGGCAGGATTTCGAGAAGCCTTACTTGAATTGTGCATTCGCATTGATTTATCCGCATATAATGCAATTGATTTATGCGGTACAGGTGGTGATGGAAAAGACACTTTTAACATTTCTACTTTGGCTTCATTTGTAGCAGCAGGCGCAGGAATAAAAGTAGCAAAGCACGGAAATTACGGTGTTTCCTCTATTTCAGGATCTAGTAATGTTATGGAAAAAATGGGAATCAAATTCAGTAATGATCCTGATTTCTTAGAAAAATGTATTGACAAGGCGGGAATTTGTGTTCTACATGCACCCCTTTTTCACCCAGCTATGAAAAATGTAGGCCCAATTCGGAAAGAATTAGCAGTGAAAACATTTTTTAATATGTTGGGACCCATGGTGAATCCTGCCTTTCCAAAAAATCAATTGGTTGGTGTTTTCAACCTTGAATTAGCTAGAATGTATGCTTATTTATATCAAAATACCGATGTGAATTTCACCATTTTACACTCGCTTGACGGGTACGATGAGATTTCCTTGACCAGTCCTACAAAGACAATTACCAGCACCATGGAAGGTATGCTGCTTCCAGAAGACTTTGGTGTTTCACTTTTAAAGCAAAGCGAAATCGAAGGCGGAACAACAATTGAAGATTCGGCTGATATGTTTATCAATATTATTTCTGGAAAAGGAACTGAAGCTCAGAACAATGTAGTTTGTGCCAACGCTGGAATGGCCATTGCGACCGTAACAAAATGCACTCCTTTAGAAGGATTTCAAATAGCGAAAGAAAGTTTATTATCCGGAAAAGGACTTTTATCTTTGAACAAATTGAAAGAATTGAGTAAATAAAAAAGTTTAAAGTTTAAGGTTTAAAGTTGTTGATTTCCCACAACTTGAAACTTTAAACAAAGTAAACTTTAAACAAAAAATTAATAATGAACATTTTAGATAAAATCATAATTGACAAAAAACGAGAAGTCATTCTCAAGAAATCAATCATCCCTGTTGCACAACTGGAATCATCTGTTTTTTTTGAAAAAAAGACGATTTCCTTACGTACTAATTTAATAAACAGCACCTCAGGGATTATTGCCGAACACAAACGTCGTTCACCATCTAAAGCCGAAATCAATTACAGTTTTACAGTGGAAGAAGTGACTAAAGGCTACGAAAATGCTGGTGCTTGCGGAATTTCGGTATTGACAGACGGGAAGTATTTTGGTGGTTCACTAGACGACTTACTTTTGGCTAGAGCTACAGTAAACATTCCGCTATTGCGAAAAGAATTTATTGTGGATGAATACCAAATCCTAGAAGCCAAAGCGTATGGAGCTGATTTAATTTTGCTAATTGCAGCGGTTTTAACTAGAGAAGAAATCAAATCATTATCTGAATTTGCTAAAAATTTAGGCCTTGAAGTCTTACTAGAGGTTCACAACCTTGAAGAACTAGAAAAATCGATAATGCCTACTTTAGACATGATTGGAGTCAATAATAGAAATTTAAAAACATTTGAGGTGAGTTTAGATTTCAGTAAGCAATTGGCAGATCACATCCCAAATGATTTTGTAAAAGTTTCTGAAAGCGGGATTTCATCTGTAGAAGCCATTAACGAACTCAAACCTTACGGTTATAAAGGATTTTTGATAGGTGAAAATTTTATGAAAACAGATAATGCTGGTAAAGCAGCCACGGAATTTATATTAAAACTGTAACGATGAAACTCAAAATATGTGGAATGAAATATTCCGATAATATTCTCGAAGTAGGTTCGCTCCTACCCGATTATTTGGGATTTATATTCTGGGAAAAATCAACTCGCTATTTTGACGGTGTGATTCCAGAACTACCGCAGTCGATCAAGAAAGTCGGAGTTTTTGTTAACGAAAGTAGCAGCGTAATTTTGGCGAAAGCCCAGAAATATAATTTACAAGCCATTCAATTACACGGTCACGAATCAGTAGCATTTTGTTCTGATTTAAGGCTTGCAATAGGAAATGAAATCGAGATTATAAAAGTATTTTCGGTTGGTACTGATTTTGATTTTGAAGTTTTACAACCCTTTGAAGCGGTTTGTGACTATTTCCTTTTTGATACCAAAGGAAAACTGCCTGGTGGCAACGGAAGTACATTCGACTGGAAAGTATTAGAAAAATATCCTTCAAGCAAACCATTTTTCTTGAGTGGTGGAATCGGACTAGACGAAATCGAAGCAGTTAGAGAAATAGCAAAAACCAATTTACCGCTTTATGCCATTGATGTAAACAGTAAATTTGAAATAGAACCAGGATTAAAAGACAAAACAACATTAAAAAAGTTTCAACATAACTTGAAACTTTAAACTTTTTAAACTTTAAACAAAATGAGTTACAACGTCAACGAGAAAGGTTATTACGGAGATTTTGGAGGTGCTTTCATTCCTGAAATGTTATATCCAAATGTAGAAGAATTGCGTCAAAATTATTTAAAAATCACTGCTGAACCTTCTTTTCAAGCAGAATTTGATGATTTGCTAAAGGAATATGTAGGCCGCCCTACACCGCTGTATTTTGCCAAACGCTTGTCTGAGGAATACAATACTAAAATCTACCTCAAAAGAGAAGATTTGTGTCACACAGGCGCACATAAAGTTAACAACACCATAGGCCAAATTTTATTAGCGAAACGTTTAGGCAAAACCCGCATCATAGCTGAGACTGGTGCAGGACAACATGGTGTAGCAACCGCAACAGTGTGTGCCTTGATGGGGTTAGAATGTATTGTCTACATGGGCGAAGTCGATATCAAGCGTCAGGCGCCAAATGTAGCACGTATGAAAATGTTGGGCGCCGAAGTTCGTCCCGCTAAATCGGGTTCAAAAACCCTGAAAGATGCTACTAATGAAGCCATTCGCGATTGGATCAATAATCCGGTAGACACCTATTATATCATTGGATCTGTTGTGGGACCACATCCGTATCCTGATATGGTGGCGCGTTTTCAAAGTGTAATTTCAAAAGAAATTAAAGAGCAATTATTAGAAAAAGAAGGACGCGAAAACCCAGATTATGTAGTGGCTTGCGTAGGAGGCGGAAGCAATGCCGCAGGTACCTATTATCATTTTCTAGACCATGAGGACGTAAATATTATTGCGGTTGAAGCAGCTGGTTTAGGAGTAGATTCAGGCGAAAGTGCTGCAACATCAGCGCTAGGAAAAGTAGGTGTAATTCACGGAAGCAAAACGTTGTTGATGCAAACCACTGATGGCCAAATAACCGAGCCATATTCGATTTCTGCCGGTTTAGATTATCCGGGAGTTGGACCTATGCACGCAAATTTGTTTGCCACAGGTAGAGCACAATTTATTTCTATAACTGATGAACAAGCAATGGATTGGGGAATTAAATTATCTAAAATGGAAGGCTTAATTCCGGCCATAGAAAGCGCGCATGCTTTTGCCGTACTAGATGAAATGAAATTCAAACCAGAGGATATTGTGGTCATCAACCTTTCTGGTCGTGGCGACAAAGATTTGAATACGTATATTGATTATTTCAAATTATAACAAAAGCATCATTAGGGCGTTCCCCACGGGTCGGGCTGTGCGCTGTATCTTTTTCATGGCAGTAAAAGCCATGAAAAAGGATGCCGCTTCCATCCCTAACGCATACCAATAACGATACAAAAACTTTTTATGGAACAGCTATTCTCGTACGGAACATTGCAGTCAAAAGAAATTCAGATGCAGGTTTTTAATAAACTATTAAGCGGAACCGAAGACCAGCTTGCAGGATACAAATTAAAAGATTTACAAATAGAAGAAGAATTTGGAATGGAAGATTATTTTGTAGCCATGCCTAGTGAAAATCCTTCGGATGCGATTCATGGAATTGCGTTTACTGTTTCTAGCGAAGATTTGATTAAAGCAGATCAATTCGAATCGAATGCATACAAAAGAATTCAAATAACATTGCAGTCCGGAACAAAAGCTTGGATCTATATTGAAAGTTAAGTGCTTTGCAAAATAACTGCTCTTAAAACAGCTGATAAAGCATTGAAATTAAAGTTATTACCTTACAACTAAAACCCACAAGGTTTTGAAAACCTTGCTAGAATACATAAAAAATAGTACAATGAACAGAATAAATCAAAAATTACAAGAAACTAAAAAGATACTTTCCATCTATTTTTCAGCAGGATATCCTAGTCTAAATGATACAGTACAAATCATTGAAGACCTTGAAAAAAATGGAGTAGACATGATAGAAATTGGACTGCCGTTTAGTGATCCTTTGGCTGACGGACCTACCATTCAAGAGAGTTCTACACAAGCGTTGCATAACGGCATGACTACACAAGTTCTTTTTGATCAATTAAAAGACATCCGAAAAATAGTATCTATTCCGCTCATCATCATGGGATATTTCAACCCAATGTTGCAATTTGGTATCGAAAATTTCTGCAAAGAGTGCGCTGCCATTGGTATTGATGGATTAATAATTCCTGATCTTCCCGTTGATGTGTATGCAGATGAATACAAAACAATTTTTGAAAAATATGGCTTGAAAAACATTTTCTTAATCACACCACAAACGTCTGTTGAACGCATTCATTTTATTGATAGTGTTTCCGATGGTTTTATTTATATGGTGAGTTCAGCGAGTGTTACAGGATCACAAACCGGTTTTGGAAGCGCACAAGAAGATTATTTCAAACGTATTGCCGACATGAATCTAAAAAATCCACAAGTAATAGGATTTGGAATCAACAACAAAGAAACTTTTGAGCAAGCCACACAATTTGCCAAAGGTGCTATTATTGGTAGTGCTTTTATTCAGGATTTAACAAAAAATGGAACCGGAAAAATTGACGCTTTCGTTGATGCGATTCGATAAACCTTTTTATACTAGCAGGAAAACGGTGTTTAAACGAGATTTAAACACCGTTTTTTGTTGGTAATAATGAAATATAGTCTCAATTATTGTTGATTAAAATATCTAAGGTCTATAAAACTAGAGTTAATAGGTACTACAGTTCGCTAACCCTATGGGTCTCAAAATCACACAACAACTACAACCAAAGGTTAATATCAAAAATAGAAACGAATCGCATCAGCTCCTCGAAATAGGAACAATGGTCGAAATGCATCAAGTGATACCACACCTGTAGAGAAATTGAAAATATTTTTGAAGATAGTCAACAACACCATAACTACTATTTAGCGTGATTGAATTTAAATTAAAGAGGATGAATCACCTCTAGGACTACTTGCTGATTTTTAAAAAGCTATTAAACTGATAGTTACTCGAAAAAATATTATATAATTCACTATCGATCTGTATTTTGATTAAATTTTATTAGTACTTTTATACCACTCTTAACCTAAAACTAATCTATGAAATCATTTTTAACTTTATTATTACTTGCTTGTTGTGCTTCTGCTTTTGCACAGGTTGGCGTTGGAACCGTAAATCCTACCTCAACATTAGATGTAAACGGTGATTTACGAATACGGTCGACAAATACAACTATCACAGCTTCTGCCCCAAAAGACTCGATAATTGTAGTTAATAATCGCGGCGTTTTACAAAGAACAAATTCAAAATCGATAGTCAATAGTTACTTAAAAACGATCGTAAAAGTTGTTTTTTCTTCTACTTCACTAGTAGATTTAAACCTTTTGGCTGGAACAGTTAAAATTCCTTTTAATCTAGCTGAGTTTGATAGCAACACAGAGTTTGATAACAGTACAAATACTTTTACTGCAAAAGAAAGTGGAATTTATGCCGTTAATGTTCAAATTAAAGCTGATGCTTCACTAGGTGTAACCACAAATTTTGGAGTAGCCATCTTAAAAAATGGTGTTGTAATCGCACGAAATAGCTTTGCAAATGTAGGAGTTACCGTTGTATCTATTGAAACGAAAGTATCGCCCCCTTTGCGATCGTTACAAAGTTTGATCCAACTCAACACTAATGATACTGTAACTTTTCACGTAATTAGCGATCTAGCTAATGTCAAACTTCTTGGAACAAAAGAAGATTGCTTTTTTTCGATTCAACAAGTACGATAACTCATTTAAATAAATTATCCCTTATAAAATACACTTCTTGCCTTGTGGTAGATGATTTACATTATAATGCAACCTTATTTAAAAGTAAATTATAAGAAATCAGTAAATATAAATTTAGCAATGCTTTAAAGTTGAGCCTATTCTCATGAACCTCAAATAAAAATAGCATTGTAACGATTTATTGTTGCTGATTTTTTGTTGGTTATGATATTCATTTTTATAATAAATACACAATCAAAGTCTAAATGTAGTGTTCCTAAAAAAAATTATTGTTTTGAAATATGTATTTTAAACTACATATTTTAACAATTCATGCTCAGAATTATTTATATTTGAATCAATAAAATATTTAATTCGAACAGCTGTCTAAAAAACATAGC
>NZ_JBWJVK010000037.1:0-23056 GCF_056428945.1 Flavobacterium sp. GNP010
ATTAATACGGCATAATTCGAATCAAATAGAACGAGAGTTAGCAAACTCTTTAATGAACACAATGGAAAGTTTAGATATTGAGACATTAGATTTTTGCTTTTCCGACTTATTAAACATTTTAAATAAGTTTAAGATTAAATATGATCCAGTAGAAATCAAAAACGTAATCCGGAAAAATTGGAAATTAGAGCAAGCCAAAAACTCAAATCAATATCAAAAAGTGAGTATAACCAACGACCTCGATTTTTACCAAAATTTAACTAAGGGGCGCTACTACACAATAACTCGAAAATTTTTATCTGATTTTAGTGATGAATTGATGAAGACAGACGATTAAGCCAATAGGAATAAGCTTTTAACCTGTCATCATTTTATCATCAAAAAATTAAATGATGAAAATAAAATGATGAATGAATTTTAAAAGTGATGAAATGATGAAGAAACGATGATAGGCGAACCTTTACCAATACTAAGCTGATTGTATTTTATCATCAAATCATCACTTTTTTACTTTTTTAAACCTTGTAAATAAAAACATCATGAATAAAAAACAAGCACCGGAAATACCAATTGGAAATATACTTGAAAATTTAAGTTTTGAACCCTTTAAATCCAATCAAAATAAAATAGAGTTTATTAGAGGACCTTAATTCATCTTTTTCCCCTTAAGCTTGGGGTTTAGTTTAGCCTGAACATATGTAATAGCAACTAAACCTGAAAATATGTCTGAAGCTTAAAGGGGCAAAAGGTTTTATCTGGTACATTCTACTTTGATCATTTTTGCATTTCTAAAAAAACTTAAAGTGATAATGTTAAGTAACATTATCATATTAATGTTAAGCAACATAGTCATATTAATGTGATAGCTATTTAATTAATTTATAAAAAACAAAATAACTAATTAATAAATTTCATAAATCTATAAGTCAATTATTTAATTAAAATTCCATCATATAGGATACTCAGATAAAACTAAAAAACGATAAATAAAAAATGTTAGCAAGGTAGGTTTTTCTCTCTAAAATCAGATAAGACTTACAAAATTAAAAACTCGTAAACTCATTTTTTAGTAACAATTTTAAAAATAAATTATATGAAAAATAAAGGTGGTGCACCAAAGAAAAACGAAAATGAAAAGTTACAATATCGCCAAAATCTATCTTTTAATGAACCTGAACACGATATGTTGACGGAGAAAGGACTAGCAGATGGGAGAATATTGAAGACCATTGTATTGAATTCCTTATCAGGTAAGAAGATACAAATAAACACCAACAAAGACCCGAATTTCATTGGTGAACTGAATAGAATTGGAATTAATATCAATCAAATAGCAAAAAAATGCAATAGTAGTGATGAGTTAACCGCTAGTGATCTAAGTAATCTTTGGGCTGCACTTGACGAACTAAAAAAATTAATAATGACATAATAGCTAATATAACCCAACCATCAACCATTGGTTCGCTTTTAAGATACAAAATGATGATTCCCTTTCTGATATTGATCGAAAAAAAATCAATCTAGTGAGAAGGAGAAAACGAAGATTGTAATAAAAACGGAGTTGCCTTTGATGGCAACTCCGTTTTGCTATTCATCTAATCTATAAATAAAATCGAGATTAGAATGTTCATCATACACTCTTTCAACGTCAATAGTGAATTCTTTTTTACCAGTTCGAATTCCTTTACAATACTCCTCTATAAATGGCGTAAAGCCGTCGATAACCTGAACAGAATTATTTCTTGTAGAAGAATTAATTACTTTTCTCTTTGCTTCTGTGGTTGCTGGATTTAATATTGGTTCTCCATTTTCATAGATAAACAAATCGATTTGAGGTTCGCTTAGAGGCAAATCCTTTTTGAATTCTGAAAATTCGTTATTTTTCATGGTTTACATTTTAATAGTTCTCCATCAAAGATAAGCAACATTAACCAATTTTAACTTACAATTTTATCGATTTTGTACAGTAAACGATTCAATAACTTTATTACCGTATAAATAGAGTATCATCTACGCTATTAATTTTAATATTTACTATGTATTCTAACCACCAATCGGTCAACCACCATGGATCAAAATTATCTACCGCAATTATCCTCAGTAATCATTTACTATTATTTATAAAATAAAAGTGAATGAAATTTTAGTTGTTCAAACTCAAAAATCACTAAAAGTGGGTATGGTAATTTCATACAAAATAGCTTTTATTTACGAACTTGATTTATCACAAAATGGTAATCTAGTTTAGAAGTCGCTTCCTAATAAAAATCGACGAATGGATCACACAAGCTAAAAACTTTTAATAAGCTAATGTTTGTGTCTATAGCTAGTCTTTTTTTTAATACTATTTTTACGTTTCAATAAATTAAGATTTCAAACCAACAGGTAAAAGTGAACTAAAAATGGCCAAAGCAGTAAAAGCAAAAAAAGAAAAATCAATTGAAGAAACACTATGGGATTCCGCAAATAAGTTGCGTGGTACCGTAGAATCATCTGAATATAAGCACGTAGTATTAGGTTTAATCTTTTTAAAGTTTGCCAGTGATAAATTTGAAGAACGCAGAAAAGAGCTAATTGCTGATAATAAAGACAAATTCCTTGAAATGAAGGAGTTTTACAACATGTCTAACATCTTTTACTTGCCTGAGGAATCCCGTTGGTCGTTTATTATTGAAAACTCTAAACAAGCAGATATTGCCTTAAAAATTGATACCGCTTTACATACCATTGAAAAAAATAATCCTGCCTTAAAAGGAGCTTTGCCTGACAACTACTTCTCTCGCCTCAATATGGATGTGAGTAAACTAGCTGCTTTGTTAGATACCATCAATAACATTGACACCATTAAGGACAAACAAACCGACATTGTGGGTCGAGTATATGAATATTTCCTGAGCAAGTTTGCATTGGCTGAAGGAAAAGGGAAAGGAGAATTCTACACCCCAAAAAGCATCGTAAACCTAATAGCTGAAATGATTGAACCCTACAAAGGCGTTATTTATGACCCTGCTTGTGGTTCAGGTGGTATGTTTGTGCAAAGTATTAAGTTTATTGAAAACCACCACGGAAACAAAAAAGAGATTTCCATTTACGGACAAGAATATACAGCTACTACTTATAAACTAGCTAAAATGAACCTCGCCATTCGCGGTATTGCTGCCAACTTAGGCGATGTAGATGCCGACACTTTTGGGCGTGACCAACACCCTGATTTGAAAGCGGATTATATTATGGCCAATCCTCCCTTTAACCAAAAAGACTGGAGAGCTGCTGATGAATTGACCGATGATCCCCGATGGAGAGGCTACGATGTACCACCAACGAGCAATGCCAACTATGCTTGGATTTTAAATATGGTGGCTAAACTTTCTGAAAACGGTATGGCAGGATTTATCTTGGCCAATGGCGCCCTTTCCGGTGGTGGTGATGAATACAAAATTCGTAGAAAACTGATAGAAAATGACATGGTAGAAGCTATTGTGATTTTGCCAAGAAATATGTTTTATACCACTGATATTAGTGTAACGCTATGGATTTTGAACAAAAATAAAAAAGCGAGAACAGTTAATTTACCTGATGAAACCCGAAATTATAGAGACCGACAAAATGAAATTCTTTTCTTGGATTTAAGAGAAAGAGGAATTCCGTTTGAAAAGAAATTTACCCAATTTTCAGAAGAGAATATTCTGGAAATCACACAAGCCTATCATAGTTGGCAAAGCCTGACCCCGACCCTCTCCAACGGAGAGGGAGCAGGAATAGTCTATAAAAACGTACCCGAGTTTTGTTATGCCGCTTCTTTTGATGAAGTTGCAGCCAAAGATTTCTCTTTAGTGCCCAGTAAATACATCAGTTTTGTGAATCGTGATGAGAATATTGATTTTGATGAAAAAATGACTGTATTGCAAACTGAATTTAGAGAACTATTGCAAGCCGAGGCACAATCGAAAGCTGATTTACTAACCGTTTTCAAAGAATTGGGTTATGAAATCAAGTTATAAAAAATTAGGTCAATATATAAGGATTGTCGAT
Source organism: Flavobacterium sp. GNP010 (assembly GCF_056428945.1). Lineage (NCBI taxonomy): Bacteria > Pseudomonadati > Bacteroidota > Flavobacteriia > Flavobacteriales > Flavobacteriaceae > Flavobacterium > Flavobacterium sp. GNP010. The sequence continues at coordinate 4,033 of NZ_JBWJVK010000037.1, forward strand.
GAAAGAAATAAAGATTTACAAGATTTGCCATTAATGGGATTAAGTGTAAAAAAGATATTCTTTCCTACCATAGCCAATCTTGTTGGAACCGATATGTCCACCTATAAAATTGTTTACAAAAATCAATTTACATACATAGCCGATACTTCAAGGCGAGGAGACAAAATTGCAATTGCACTAAATGAAAATTTTGACAAAATGCTTGTTTCCCAAGCCTATACTCCTTTTGAAATAATTGACAAAAATGAATTGTTACCAGAATATTTAATGATGTGGTTCCGACGACCAGAATTTGATAGATATGCTCGTTTTAAATCACACGGAAGCGCAAGAGAAATTTTTGGTTGGGATGAAATGTGCGATACTGAATTACCAATTCCATCAATCGAAAAACAAAAAGAAATTGTAAAAGAATATCATATTCTAGTGGATCGTATTGCCGTAAACAATCAATTCATTACCAAACTCGAAGAAATCACTCAAGCCATTTACAAACAATGGTTTGTAGATTTTGAATTTCCTGATGAAAATGGAAAGCCTTATAAAAGTAATGTCGGAGAAATGGCTTGGTGTGAAGAATTGGAGATGGAGATTCCAGCTGGATGGGAATTTGGTGAATTTAAAAATGTTTGTGATAAAATATTTAGTGGTGGAACTCCTAACACCAATATCAAAGAGTACTGGAATGGTGATGTATTTTGGCTTTCCTCAGGTGAAACAAGAAATTCTGTCATTATTGACACAGAACGTACGATTAGCAAAATTGGTGTGAAAAATTCATCTACCAAAAAAGCTATTGAAGGTGATTCCATTATTGCATCTGCTGGTCAAGGTAAAACAAGAGGTCAAACATCATTGTGTAAAATAGAAACATATATCAATCAATCCGTTATTTGTATTCGTCCTATTGCGAATCATTATAAAATATGGAATTTTTTAAATTTATATTCGAGGTATCAAGAACTTAGAAATGATTCAGATGCTCACAGCATTAGAGGTAGTTTACTTGGAAAAGATATTGGATCTCTTAAAACGATTTTACCTAAAGACGAAATTGTTATCAGATTTGACAAGGTAACTAATCCTTTTTTTGATAAAATATATTTATGTCGAAAAATTAACCTTAATCTAAATGATGCTCAATCTGTATTACATTCTAAAATGACCAAAGTTGAAACACAAAAAGAGATTGTTTAAAATAAAAATAAAATGAGTATATATCAGGATATATTAACGTGGTCTACTTTAAAACCATTATTTTTTAGTGATGCTTTGAGGAGAATAATTCAAAATCCTACTTTATCGCAAAATGATATTGATGAATTAACAGATTTATTAAAAAAAGAAGAAGGTGCTACAGGAATTATTTTAAACCCCATTCCTTTGAATATTAGTCATTTACCAACAACTGTTAACACTGGACTTCAATATCCAAAATTATTAAGAGTTAGAAGGCCTCAAAACATATCTGCATTATACAATCAAGCTGATTTACAATTTGGCAATTCAGGTTTAACAGTTATTTATGGAAATAACGGTTCAGGAAAATCAAGTTATTCTAGAATATTTAAGAAATTATGTTGGAGCAGACAAAGTAATATCGATTTAAAAAAAAATGTATTTACTCCTTCACCATTAAGTCAACAAGTAGAGTTTACTATTGATGTAAATGGTACTCCAACCGTTTTTAATTGGATTGAAAATACCCCATCACATCCTGCATTAAGTTCAATAAATGTTTTTGACTCTGATTGTGGCAACATATATGTTAATGATGAAAATCCAACTGATTATAAACCAGTGGGTATTGATGTTTTAGAAAAATTAATTCCAGTTTTCTATCAAATTCATCAAAAATTAGATGCTGAAATAGCTTTATGTTTGACGCGAAAACCAGTTTTAAATCCAAATTTAAGCACCACAATTTCTGGGGTTTGGTATAATAGCATAGAAGGGAAAAACCGCGTTGTCATTGATAATTATATTCAATTTAGTCCAACTAATATTACCCGAAAACAAGAATTACTAACTTTATTAAGTACTCAAAATCCTCAACTTGTTATTTCTACATTAAATCAGGCAAAAGGTAGAATAGATAATTATATAGCACAATTTAAATTAGTTGAACAAAATTTCAGCACTGAAAATATTCAACAGATAGTAGATTTAAGAAATCGATTTGTTGTTATCAAAGAAGCCTATAGTTTAGCATTAGAAGAACTAAATCATATTAATTTATTACCTAATATAGGGTCAGAGCATTGGAGAATATTATGGACATCTGCTAAGAACTATGCTCTTAATAACGGAATGACAGATGGAGAAAGTTTTCCAACTAATCAGTCATTAGCAAAATGTGTTTTATGTCAACAAGATCTTGATGAAATTGCACAGGCAAGAATGTTAGGGTTTAATAAATTTGTTTTAAACGATATCTCTATTCAATTGAATGGTATTCAAAATGAAATTAATCTGAGAATACAATTATTACAAAATATAAACATTTCACCATTTATTAATTATCAAGAAATAGTACAATACATCCCTAATTTTGAAGAAAGTTATCATCATTTTGTAACCCAAGTTCAATTTGTTAAAACGAATATAAAAAATCATTTAGAAACTGGTTCTGCATTAAATACTACTGTTCCACTAATTTCAGATTTACTGGTAGCATTAAATACTTATTTAGACACTCAAATCAAACAAAACTCGGATTTATTAAATAATAGAGTAAACTTAGAAAGTGAGTTTAAAGAATTAGAAACAATAGAGTTTTTATTTTCACAAAAACAAACCATATTGCAGTATTATGATGAAATGAAATTTATCCATTGGATTAATCAGTGTAAAAGCAAGTTAAATGCATCTATAATTTCAAGAAAAATTGGAGAGTTAATGGAAACACAAGCCGTTAATTTACAGCACCAAGAGTTTATTTCTCATTTGCAATATTTCAACCAAGATCTAGCTAGTAAAGTAGCCATCACAAGAACCAGAACTTCACAAGGTAATACCTTTCAAAAATGTTCTTTCTCTGCTATAAATGACGGATTAAATTCTGTTTTAAGTGAAGGAGAACAAAAAATAATTGCATTATCAAATTTTTTAGCTGAATGCACAATTGATAATAGAAAAAACTCAATAATTTTTGATGATCCTGTTAATTCTTTAGATATTGATTATAGAGAATTAATATCTAAAAAAATTGTCGAATTATCAAGAGATAGACAGGTTATTGTTCTAACTCACGATTTGTCCTTTATGAGATTTTTAGTAGATATTCATAAACAAATATTAAATATTAATTGTGAATTATTAGGAATAGATAAATACAATGGTTTTAGTGGTATTGTTTCAGATGAAATTCCATATTTAGCTAAAAATGTAGATGAAAGAATAGCTTCAATACGCAGAATATTAGTTGAACTTAATGCATTACAAATTCATGATGTGCATAATAGAGAAACCAAATTAGATTCTGCTAGAAAAAGATTTCGAATGTTATTAGAAAGGTCTGTTGAAGAAATATTATCTAATAAATCGTATGAACGATTTTCTAAAAATATTAATTTGAAAAAGGGTAATTTATCTAGTTATATTATAACTCAACAAAGTGATGTTGATTTCATTTTAGGTTTATTTGGTAAATATTCAGTAACTGAGCATGATGGCGGCACTTCAACAATACCATTATTGCCAAACGGGCAAGTAATAGAGGATGATATTAGAGATTATCTTACTTGGAAAATAGATTTTAAAAATAGATTACGAACTTTTCAACAGACTTATAATTAAATTACAAATACGAGAAATAAGACAGTGTCTTTCCTAATCAAAAAAACATGAGGAAATAATGCCTAAAGAAATAAACGAGAAAACATTTGAATCAAATTTAACAAGGGAATTGTTAGAAGTCAGTAAATCATATATTTATTATATGACTAACCCGTATATAAGTACCATTATGTCCCAAGATGAATGGTTTGATTTTTTATTAAATAATAAGTTTTTTTCAGTTGGGTTAACTCAAGCTCAAGAAGCAAATCCTACCACGGGAGGTTATGATATTTCAATAAATTATATAGATAATAATGGCTGTACAGGAAGATTATTGTTTTTACAATACAAATCAGGTAAGCGAGCAGGTTTTTGTAAAAATTTATTTTCTCAATTCCATGGTTCTCGTACAAATCAAAATCCTCATGTAGTTTTTACATTCAATGATGCCGCAGATAATACTCAACATTCTACATTAAGGAAATTGGCAAGTAAACCCACTATTAGGCCTGAATCGGTTTTATATGTATTTCCCAGATTAACCGAGAATAGTGAGTTTCTTAAAAGTTGTAATGACTTATTAAGTCATACTTCTTTTGTTCCAGTATTAGAAATTGACAGACAAGGACTAGCGCAGACGCCACCACTTGCAATAATTGATGGGGTATCTCATAAATACAGAACTTCTTACGATGGTAATACCAGTGAGGTAAACTATTATTACTACGCTTACTATTATGAACAAAGAATAATCTCCGATTTAATTTCTGAATTAGTTTGTATCCAATTAGAGCGCTTTTTTATAAAATTAAAAAGCAATGAAAACATCTTTATGCCTGATATTAAATATTTAATAGAAAATCTTAAAGAGAATATTAGAAGCCGTAATGATAAAATTTTTAGAGGGGTTTATATTTCAGGTGAAAAAATCATTGACTTTATAAATGAATTCAATATTACAGGTTTGAATACCAATGATTTTATTGTTCCCAAAGCTCCACAGAACCTTTCAACGGAAATACCTTTTGATGGGCTGAAATTAGAATTAGAAAGGGATTCTAATTATTCACAAATTAATTATCAGATAATTTAAATCAAATGGCAAAATACAGTGTTCATCAACAACCCGTAGAGACTTTATTAAGCTGGATCAAATCTGGTGATATTGCTATTCCGGAAATCCAAAGACCTTTTGTTTGGAATGGAGCCAAAGTAAGAGACTTAATTGATTCATTATATCAAGGATATCCGGTGGGTTATATAATCACTTGGCGAAATCCGGATGTGAAATTGAAGAACGGCGAACTATCTGCTGGGAAAAAAGTATTGATTGATGGCCAACAACGTATTACAGCTTTAACAGCTGCCATAGTCGGGCAACGGGTTTTGGACAAAAATTACAAAGAGATAAACATTCGAATTGCCTTTAATCCATTGGAAGAAAAATTTGATGTACTCAATAAAGCCTATGAAAAAAGCCCTGAATGGATAGATAACATCAATCCTATTGTCAATGATGAGATTTCCATTTCTAAAGCCATTCGAAAATATTGTCAGGATAATCCGGATGCCGATGAAGATTTAGTAGAAGAACGCATTGAAAATCTAAAACGCATCAAAACCAAACAAGTGGGTATTATCGAATTAGATGCTAGTTTAGATATTGATACCGTTACCGAAATTTTTATCCGTATCAATCAAAAAGGAGTTGTTTTGAGTAACGCCGATTTTGTAATGTCTAAAATCGCTTCTGATGAAAGATATGGCGGTAATACCTTGCGCAAAATGGTCGATTACTTCTGTCGCTTGTTAGTCGACAAAGGATTCATTAAACACATACAAGACAACGACAATACCTTTACGCAGACTGATTACTACAAAGAGATCAAATGGATGGCTACAGGCAATGATGATTTGTATGTGCCTGATTATATTGATATGTTGCGTGTCGCCTTTACTTTTAAGTTTAGTCGTGGTAAGTTCAGTGATTTAGTGGCCTTATTATCGGGTCGTAATTTTGAAACAAGAAGTTACGAAGGTAGTATTGCAGAAGCAAGTTATGCTAAACTATCCGAAGGTTTATCCGCCTTTGTTAATCAGACCAATTACCAGCGTTTTGTAATGATCATTAAATCTACGGGTTTAATCAGTAAGAAATTAATTTCTTCTCAAAATAGTTTGAATTTTGCCTATGCATTATATTTAAAATTGCGTGAAGATGGAATGGGTGAAGCTGAAGTGCAAGGATATGTAAAGCGTTGGCTAGTCATGAGTATGTTTATTGGTCGCTATTCCGGTTCAGCAGAATCAAAAATAGATGAGGACATTAAACAAATCAATGAAAAAGGAATAGCAGCCTATTTAATTCAAATGGAACAAGCAAATTTGGGTGCCGGTTTTTGGGATTTCGGAATCATAAACGATTTGGAATCTTCTAGTGTAAACAACAATGCTTACAACTTATATTTAGCGGCGCAAGTAAACAATAATTCGGTTGCTTTTTTATCTAAAAGTATGAAAATTAGCAGCCTGATAGAACAACGTGGTGATGTACACCATATTTTTCCAAAAAAATATTTGATAAACAATGGCTATCCGCAGAAAGCTTATAACCAAGTTGCCAATTTTGTATTCACAGAACAAGCCACCAATATAAAAGTGGGTATGCTAACCCCGAAAGAGTACCTAGATAAAGTAAAAGCTCAAATACAGGCAGGAACAAATGGAATAAGTACTTTAGATTCTGAAAGTAGCCTTAAAGAAAACTTGATTAATAATGACATTCCAAGTATTCTAGAGGAAGCAAATCACTTGGTATACGAGAGATTTTTAGAAGAACGCCGAAGATTGATGGCTAATAAATTAAAAATTTATTATGAAAGATTGTAAATGTAAAAAAATATTAAGTTTTTTAATACCTAAATTTTTCAAATAAAAAAGTAAAAGGGATGGGGTTATATAACTTTGACATGTCAAAGTTATATAACCCCACTCACATAACCTAAATAATTATAATATATTATATAAAAATGTCCAGTTTTTTATATAATAAACTGGACATTTTTATATATTTGTAGTAAATATTAATACATGAAAACTACTGATTACATAGCTTTTACAATCGATCGACTCCCAAAAGGATATGTATTCACCTATGCTGACTTTACTACATCGGTGAATAAAAAAGAAGCGGTCATAAAAACATTGAATCGTATGGTGGTTTCGGGCAAGATTGCTAAGCTGGCCAAAGGAAAGTATTACAAACCGGAGAGTACTCCTTTTGGAAACTTAGAACCCAACCAATATCAAGTAGTAAAAGATTTATTGGAAGATGACGGTAAAACAATTGGTTATCTTACGGGATATAGTGTTTTTAATCAATTGGGTTTAACTACACAAGTAAGCAATACGATTCAAATTGGTAGAAATGAAATTCGCCCAGCATTAAAGAGAGATCGTTATACTATTAAATTTATCAAGCAGAAGAATACAATTACAAAAGAGTACGTTCCGCTTTTGCAGCTTTTAGATGCTATTCGATATGTTAAAAAAATTCCTGATAGTACTGTTTTATCAAGTTGCTTACGTCTTATATCTATACTGAAGTCATTATCACAAAATGATCTATCAACGTTAGTAAGGTTGTCGCAAAAGTATCCTCCAGCTACTAGAGCACTTTTAGGAGCGTTACTAGAAGAATTTGGAAATGTACAATTCGAAGAATTATTACAAAAAAAATTAAATCCAATTACGAAATATAAACTAGCAGGAGTAAATACGGTTTTGAAAGCCGCTGAAAAATGGAATTTGTTATGAAATTACACGAAAACGCAACGCTGTTTAGGCAATCGATAGAGATTACAGCTCAAGAAATGAAGATACTGCCTATTTATGTAGAAAAGGATTATTGGGTCACTTATGCACTTTATCTTATATTTCACGATGCTATTGGAACAGAAACAGTATTTAAAGGTGGTACAGCATTGTCTAAATGTTTTGGTTTAATAGAACGATTTTCTGAGGATATTGATTTAGTAGTTTTAAAAAGAGAAGGTGAAGGCGGGAATAAGCTTAAGAATAAGTTAAAAGCAATAACAAACCTTGTAGGGACAAAACTAACGGAAGTTGAAGAACCAGGAATTACACACAAAGTGGGTATGCTTCGCAAGGTAGCGTATAGTTACCCAAAAAGTTTTTCCGGAAAATATGGACAAGTAAGAGAGAATATAATTGTGGAGGCAACATGGTTAGGTAGATATGAACCTTTTCATAAACATTCTATAACTTCTTATGTGTTTGAGATGATGAAATCAAAAGAGCAAATGCCATTAGCTGAAGAATATGGCTTGTCACCTTTTGAAGTTCAGGTGTTACATGTTAATCGAACTATTTGTGAAAAAATAATGAGTTTAGTTCGTTTTTCTTATGGAGATGATCCAATTCTTGATCTTCAAAATAAAATTCGTCACACTTATGATCTTCATCAGTTATTAATAGTTCCTGCTATTCTTGAATTTTTTGAAAGTGCTGCTTTTGAAGAAATGTTATTAATCGTAGCTGAAGATGATGTTGAAAGTTTCAAGAATAATAATGAATGGCTAAGCTATCATCCAAAAGACGCATTAATATTCCGTGAAACAGAAGAAACATGGAAAAAATTAGAAAATACTTATACTAATGAGTTTGGAAATCTTGTTTATGGTAAACTACCTAAAAGTGATGATGTATTAGTTTCGCTTATAAAAATTAAAGAACGATTGAAAGATATAAAATGGAATATTGTAATTCCTAAAAAGGAAGAAACGAAATAATATGAAGTTCACCGAAGCACAACTAGAACAAGCCTTTATACACCTACTGCAAGAAGAGCAAATGACGCATCTTGTAGGCGGAGAAGTACGTAAAAATGAATTTCAAGGGGTATCAGAACCAACTTTACAATACGGTCATATTGTAACCGAAAAAGTGTTAATCGAAGCTGATTTACGAAACTATTTAAAATCTAATTATGCTAAGGACCACATTACAGATGCCGAAGTAACCTCGATTATTCGTGACTTAGACCGTTTACCTGCTTCGGACTTATACGAAAGCAACAAAACTTTGATGAAAATGGTAAGTGATGGTTTTCTATTAAAACGAGAAGATCGCAATCAAAAAGATATATTTATCCAACTCATCGATTACTCCGAAAAAGATAATAATACCTATACAATCGTCAATCAACTAGCCATCAAAGGATACGAAATGCGTATTCCCGATTTGATTTTATACATCAACGGATTACCATTAGTAGTGTTTGAGTTCAAAACAGCCATTCAAGAAAATGTTACAATTCATAATGCTTATGTACAATTAACTACAAGGTACAAAAAAGATATTCCTGAAATATTCAAATACAATGCTTTTTGTGTCATTAGCGATGGAGTAAATACTAAATCAGGTTCTTTTTTCGCACCCTATGAATTTTTCTATGCCTGGAGAAAAATAGAAGGCATGCCTAATGAAGTTGATGGAATAGATGCCATGTTTACACTGATTCAAGGCATGTTCAATCGGAAGCGATTACGAGATATTATTCAAAACTTCATTTTTTTACCTGATAGCTCTAAAAAGAATGAAAAAATCGTGTGTCGTTATCCGCAATATTATGCAGCAGTCAAGCTTTTTGAAAATATAAAAATCCATCAAAAACCTTTAGGTGACGGAAAAGGAGGAACTTATTTTGGAACGACTGGCTGTGGTAAAAGCTACACGATGTTGTATTTGAGTCGTTTGTTAATGAGAAGTACTCATTTTGCTAGCCCAACAATTATAATCATCACAGATCGTACAGATCTTGACGACCAATTATCAGGTCAATTTACCAATGCAAAAGGGTTTGTGGGTGATGAATCGATTATTAGTGTAGAAAGTCGAACCCATTTAAGAGAACTACTTCAAGGTCGAAACAGCGGTGGTGTTTTTTTAACAACCATTCACAAGTTTACTGAAGACACAAGATTATTGACTGATAGAACTAATGTAATTTGTATTTCTGACGAGGCACACAGAAGTCAAACTAATTTAGATCAAAAAATAACAGTAACAGAATACGGAGTAAAAAAGACTTTTGGTTTTGCTAAATACTTACACGATTCTTTACCAAATGCGACTTATGTGGGCTTTACCGGAACGCCTATTGACGCAACCATTGATGTATTTGGTGATATTGTGGATGCTTACACTATGAACGAATCGGTTAAAGATGAAATAACGGTTCGAATTGTGTATGAAGGAAGAGCTGCTAAAGTTTTATTGAACAATAAAAAACTAGCCGAAATTGAGGCGTATTACAATCGATGCGCCGAAGAAGGTAGTAACGAGAATCAGATAGAGGAAAGTAAAAAAGCCATGGCGCAAATGAACGCTATCATAGGTGATCCAACACGTTTGAAAACCGTAGCCGAAGACTTTGTTACTCACTATGAAAACAGAATGGCAGAAGGCGCAACAGTGCGTGGTAAAGCAATGTTTGTTTGCAGTAGCAGGCCTATTGCTTATGAATTATACAAAAACATTCTAGCATTAAGACCTGAATGGGGCGAAATAAAAATAGCTGCTGATGGTGTAGAATTATCAGATAAAGACAAAAAAGAGATCAAACCTATGGAACGCATCAAAATGGTGATGACCAGAGGAAAAGATGATGTCGAAGATTTATATAATGCTTTAGGCACAAAGGATGACCGCAAAGAATTAGATCGACAATTTAAAAATGAGAAGTCTAATTTTAAAATTGCTATGGTAGTGGATATGTGGCTAACTGGCTTTGATGTACCATTCTTAGACACTATGTATATTGACAAACCGATTCAACGTCACAACCTAATTCAGACTATTTCTAGAGTCAACCGAAAATTTGAAGGAAAAGAGAAAGGATTAGTCGTGGATTACATTGGTATTAAAAAGCAAATGAATTTAGCATTGGCACATTACAATAATGCCGATAACCAAAATATTGAAGATATCGAGCAATCCATTGTAGTGGTCAAAGACCAACTGGATTTGCTCGGAAAACTATTTCACAAGTTTGATAAATCTGGATACTTGTCAGGCGTTCCATTACAACAATTAAAAACATTAAATCAAGCAGCTGAGTTTGTGCAACTAACACAAGAGCTGGAGAAAAGATTCATGTATATTGTGAAACGATTAAAATCAGCTTACGATATTTGCTCAGGAAGCGGTGCATTTACGGAGGTACAAAGGGATGAAATTCATTTTTTTTTAGCGGTCCGCGCGATAATATTCAAATTAACCAAAGGTTTAGCACCAGATACTGCGCAGATGAATAATCGTGTAAAACAGATGCTTCAAGATGCTATTGAAAGCGATGGAATTGAAGAAATCTTTAAGCTAGGAGATGAAAATCAAACCGAGATTGATATCTTTTCTGATGACTACATGGCTAAAATTGATAAAATCAAGTTACCAAATACCAAAATTAAACTATTGCAAAAGCTACTAGCCAAAGCAATAGATGATGTGAAAAAAATAAATAAAATCACAGGAATAGATTTTTCAAAGCGCTTACAATTCATCGTTGATAAATACAATGAACGTAAGGAGAGTGATGTCCTACGTAGCGAAGTACTTGAGGATTTTACAGATGAAATCATCGATTTGTATTATGCCTTGAAAAAAGAAAAAGACTCTTTCAAAGACCTAGGAATTGATTTTGAAGAAAAAGCGTTTTATGACATACTGAAAGCATTGGCTGTTAAATATGATTTTAGCTACCCAAATGATAAATTAATAGCCTTAGCTCAAAAGGTAAAAACGGTTGTTGATGACAAAGCAAAATACACAGATTGGAGCAAACGAGACGATATCAAGGCCGAACTAAAAGTTGATCTAATTATTCTTTTAGCTGAAAATGATTATCCACCTGTAGACAGAGACGAAATTTACAAAGAAATATTTGAGCAAGCAGAGAATTTTAAGAAGTATAGGTAGTTTGCAATAGATCTGAAATCATCAAAAACGACTATAGCTATCTAACTTACAATATAATTTAAATCTTTCACTCCCCTATTCACTCCCCTAAAAAAAATAAACCCCACAATATCAACAGATACGAGGGGTTTATTGTGGTCCCACCTGGGCTCGAACCAGGGACCACCTGATTATGAGTCAGGTGCTCTAACCAGCTGAGCTATAGGACCGGTTTAGAGTCTGCAATATTACTACTATTTTTCATTTGCTCCAAATATTTTCGACTTAGATTTGAATATAGTTTAATTATTACTTTATTCCAAAAAGAAACTAACTGACAATTAGAATACTACCCTCTCGAGAAACATTAAATTATTTTATTTCCTGACACAACTCTATCAAAACACCGTTTGTACTTTTTGGATGCAAAAATGCAACTAACTTGTTGTCAGCACCTTTTTTTGGAATTTCATTTAAAACAATAAACCCTTCCTTTTGTAAACGCGCTATTTCAGCAACAATATCTTCTACATCAAAAGCGATATGGTGAATTCCCTCTCCATTTTTTTCGATAAACTTAGCAATCGGACTTTCTGGATTTGTTGCAGCAAGGAGTTCAATTTTATTAGGTCCACTCTTAAAAAAAGACGTGGTTACTCCCTCGCTTGCTACCTCTTCAAATTTATATGCGGGAACGCCAAAAAGTTTTTCGAAAACGCCATTCGAAATTTCCAAATCCTTAACAGCAATTCCTATGTGTTCTATTTTTCTCATTATTAGCACTATCTATTTTATGATGGATTATATTCTAACTGCAAACTAGTCATAACAAGACTTATTTTATGTAAAATTAAACATTAAGAAACACAAAAAGAAAAGCAGGCTAAAAAAGTAAGCAAAATTTAATACCTCATAATAAATCTATAAAAAGTTTCAATTGCATGAATTATAATTGTTATTTTGTAGATTCTAATTTAGATTTGATATGTTGAAAAACAATTTAAAATATACCTTTTTACTGTTGCTATTAATAACCATAGGATGCGCAAAAAGAGGCTCCATCACCGGCGGTTTAAAAGATACCATTGCGCCAATTTTGAAAGCAAGCTACCCAGAAAATTTTAGTAAAAACTTTAAAGGAAACGAAATTAAATTAGTTTTTGACGAAAACATTAAACTTAAAAATCTGAATAAGCAATTGATTATTTCACCGCCAATGAAATACGAACCCTTAATTCTACCTACAACTCCAAGCAAAACAATTACTATAAAAATCAAAGATACCTTGCTGCCCAACACCACATATAGTTTTAATTTTGGGCAAAGCATAACTGACAATAACGAAGGAAACCCGTTCAATCAATTTAAGTATGTATTTTCTACTGGAAATTATATTGACTCCTTAAGCCTTCGCGGTAAGGTAAAAAGCGCTTACGACAAAGAAGTGGAATCATTTGTTTCGGTCCTGTTGTATGAAGTAAATGATACTTTTACCGATTCTATTGTCTATAATCAGACTCCAAAATATGTAACCAATACCTTGGATAGTTTAAAGACTTTTCAACTTGAGAATTTAAAAGCAGGAAAATACCTTCTAGTAGCTCTTAAGGATTACAATAGCAACAATAAATACAATCCAAAAACAGATAAAATTGGGTTTATAAAAGAGCTGATTACGATACCAAACGATACGGTTTACGAATTAGAATTGTTTAAAGAAAAACTTCCGTTTAAAACCTTTAAACCAACTCAAGCATCTGGAAATCGTTTGTTGATGGGCTTTGAAGGAAAACTTAATCATGGAAAAGATAAGCCAAAAACAATTTTAAAAAATGGTACCGACGATTTAACACATATAGTAACTAAATTTCCTAAAAAAGACTCACTCCAAATTTGGTTCAAACCCATCAAAACCGATTCGTTGCGTTTGGCTGTGGCCAAAGATAAATATGAGGCGAATTTTACCTTTAAAATTAAGGATCAGAAAAAAGACACTTTAAATCTTAGTGCTGTACAAATTAATGATTTAAAATTTAGAGATCGATTTACAATAGAAAGCAGCACGCCACTAGCAACTGTAGAAAATTCAAAAATAAGCTTGCTCAACAAAGCAAAAATTGCAGTTCCTTTTGCTACAGAATACGATGATTTTAATCAAAAACTGTACTTTGATTTCAAAAAAGAACCTTCAGAAAATTATACGATCAAAATATTACCGGGAGCATTAACTGATTTTTTCGAAAAATCAAATGACACGCTCAACTTCAAACTAAACACCAAACCTGTTGAAGATTATGGAAACCTTACCGTTGTTTTAGCAAATGTCAAACAATTCCCTGTAATCATTGAACTTACAAATGAAAAAGGTGATGTTTTAGCAAGTGAATTTACCGAAGAAAAAACTACAATAAATTTTAACCTTATTGATCCAGCACTATACAGCTTGCGCGCTATTTATGATGCCAATAAAAATAAGGAATGGGATTCCGGTAACTATTTAGAGAAACTTCAGGCTGAGGAAGTTATCTATTTTTCTAAGGAAATCGATGTTCGAGCCAATTGGGACGTCAATCAAATTTTTGATTTGAGTATACCGTATCTGCCCGAACCCAAAAAGAAAGATGCAAAAAGTAAATAAAAATTAATCCAGCTGAATTTCAAAAACATCTCGATCATTCAAAAAACCTAATTTCTGCCTGGTTTCAAGCATCGATTGCTTGTCTAAAACAATAGAAAAACTGCCTTCAGATTCTTCTGGTTCTAAGACATAATTACCGAGATAATCGACTGCTTGTGTATGACCAATATATTCGTACCCATTAGCATCAGTCCCCAATCTATTGACTCCAATGCTAAAACTCATGTTTTCAATGGCGCGAGCTTTTAGTAAAGCATCCCAAGCATTAGTTCTCACTTTTGGCCAACTTGCAACATAAATCAATAGATCGTAATCATCGGCATATCTTGAAAATGCAGGAAAACGTAAATCATAGCAAATCAGTGGGCAAATTTTCCAACCCATATATTCGATAGTAACTTTTTGATTGCCTCGCGTATATGCCTTGTCTTCACCAGAAAGCGTAAACAAATGTCTTTTGTTATAATACTGAATTTCTCCTGATGGAAATACAAAAACCAATCGGTTATAAAACGTATCGTTTTCAGCAATAACTAAACTTCCAGTGATGGCACAGTTTCTGGCTTTCGCCAAAGTTTGAAGCCAAGTAACCGTTTCGCCCTGCATCGTTTCGGCAACTGCTGTAGGATTCATGGTGAACCCGCTGGTAAACATTTCTGGGAGCACAATTAAATCTACGTCATTAGGAATTGCATTGATTTTTTGTTCGAAATGGTTTCTATTTGCCTCTGGATTTTCCCAAACTAGAACCGATTGAATTAAGGATACTTTCATTGTATTTATTTGTTTTTATAAAGGTAAAAAAAGGAACTTATACTGAAACTCATCGTTGCAACATTTTAAAAATTAAATTAGAATTTTAGCAACAGTTCACTTTTGGGTGAGGGATAGTAGTGAAAATCCTTTTATGAAGTGCAATGAAATAAAAGATTGCAACGGATAGCACGACTTTTTCTAGGCTTTTCGCATAGAAAAAGACACCTCCAAAAAACAAAAAACGCATTCAAATTAATGAATGCGTTTTTTAAAATATATTTCTAAGTTTTATCCTTTTAAACTTGCAGACAAATATTCTCTATTCATTCTGGCAATATTCTCTAAAGAAATTCCTTTAGGACACTCTACTTCGCATGCTCCAGTATTGGTACAGTTTCCAAAACCTTCGGCATCCATTTGCGCTACCATGTTCAATACACGATCCGCAGCTTCAATTTTACCTTGTGGCAATAAAGCATACTGGGACACTTTTGCCGACACAAATAGCATTGCAGAGGAGTTTTTACATGACGCTACACAAGCTCCGCAACCAATACAAGTTGCTGCATCAAAGGCTCTATCAGCGTCGTGTTTAGGGATTGGAATCGCATTTGCATCAGTCGGATTTCCTGAGGTGTTGATAGAAACAAAACCACCTGCTTGCTGAATTCTATCAAATGCGCTTCTGTCTACCACTAAATCTTTGATTACTGGAAACGCTTTTGCTCTAAAAGGCTCAATAAAAATGGTATCTCCATCCTTGAACATTCTCATGTGCAACTGACAAGTAGGTACGCGTCTGTCTGGACCGTGGGCCTCACCGTTGATGTACAACGAGCAAGAACCGCAAATTCCTTCGCGACAATCGTGGTCAAAAGATACTGGAAGATCTCCTTTGTTGATTAAACCTTCGTTTAGAACGTCTAACATTTCAAGAAAAGACATATCCTCTTCGATTCCTTCTACTGGATATTCAACGATTTTACCCTCTGCTTTGGCGTTGGCTTGACGCCATATTTTTAATGTAAGTTTCATATTTTCTTTCGTTTGAAAGTCTAAGAGCTTTAGGAAGAAGCAAACCTTCTTTTTGCCCTAGGACTGATTCCTATTTATAACTACGCGTTACTAGTTTAACATTTTCATACACGAGTGGCTCTTTGTGCAGAACAGCTTCGCTTGGCTTACCAACGTACTCCCAAGCAGCAACGTAAGCAAAATTTTCATCATCTCGTTGTGCTTCACCATCTTCAGATTGGTACTCCTCGCGGAAGTGACCTCCACAAGATTCGTTACGATGTAAGGCATCTTTTGCAAACAATTCACCTAGTTCTAAGAAATCAGCAACACGACCTGCTTTGTCTAATTCTTGATTAAAACTATTAGCATCACCCGGTACTTTTACGTCTTTGTAAAACTCTTCTCTTAACGCTGCAATTTCTTCGATTGCTTCTGTTAATCCTTTAGCATTACGAGCCATACCTACTTTGTTCCACATGATTTTTCCTAATTTCTTATGGAAATAATCAACAGAATGCGTACCATTATTTGTGATAAAACGTTCAATACGCGCTTTTACATTTTTCTCTGCTTCTTCAAATTCAGGTAAGTCTGTTGAGATTTTACCCGTTTTAATATCTGGAGCTAAATAATCACCTATTGTGTAAGGCAATACAAAATAACCATCTGCTAAACCTTGCATTAATGCAGAAGCTCCTAGTCTATTTGCCCCGTGATCAGAGAAATTAGACTCTCCAATCGAGAAACATCCAGGAATTGTAGTTTGTAAGTTATAATCAACCCAAGTTCCTCCCATGGTGTAGTGTACTGCAGGGTAAATCATCATTGGGGTAACGTATGGATCTTCGTCTACGATTTTCTCATACATTTGGAATAAATTCCCATATTTGTTAGCAACAGTCGCAGCACCTAATTTAGTTACTAATGCAGTATCATTTGCATCTAAACCTTTTACATACGCTTGTTCTTTTCCGTAACGTTCAATTGCAGCAGCAAAGTCTAAATAAACCGCCTCGCCTGTTTTGTTAACTCCAAATCCAGCATCACATCTTTCTTTGGCAGCGCGAGAAGCAATATCTCTAGGAACTAAATTACCAAAAGCAGGGTAACGTCTTTCTAAATAATAATCCCTTTCTGCTTCAGACAAATCTGTTGGTTTCTTTTTCCCTTCACGAATCGCTTGTGCATCTTCTAGTTTTGCAGGAACCCAAATACGTCCGTCATTACGCAAAGACTCTGACATCAATGTTAATTTAGACTGGTGATCTCCTGAAACGGGGATACAAGTAGGGTGTATTTGTGTGTAGCAAGGATTGGCAAAAAACGCTCCTTTTTTATGGATTTTCCATGCAGCAGTTGCATTACTACCCATCGCGTAAGTCGATAAGAAAAATACATTTCCGTATCCTCCAGAGGCAATAACTACAGCGTGTGCTGAATGTCTTTCTATTTCTCCTGTAACTAAATCACGAGCAATAATTCCTCTCGCTTTACCGTCAATCACTACCAAATCTTGCATTTCGTGACGGGTGTACGATTTAATCTTTCCACGACCGATCTGACGGTTCATCGCAGAATAAGCACCTAGTAATAATTGTTGTCCTGTTTGTCCTTTGGCATAAAAAGTTCTCGCTACCAAAGTCCCTCCGAAAGAACGGTTATCAAGTAGTCCACCGTATTCACGAGCCAATGGTACACCTTGCATTACGCATTGGTCAATTATATTTACAGAAACCTCAGCAAGTCTGTGCACATTAGCTTCTCTTGAGCGGTAATCTCCTCCTTTTACAGTATCGTAAAACAAGCGGAAAGTTGAATCTCCATCTCCTTGATAATTTTTCGCAGCATTAATTCCCCCTTGTGCAGCAATAGAGTGTGCACGACGAGGTGAATCTTGAAAGCAAAATGATTTTACGTTATATCCTAATTCAGCTAAGGTTGCAGCCGCAGAGCTACCTGCAAGACCTGTACCAACAACAATAATATCAATATTACGCTTGTTAGCTGGATTTACTAAATTAATATGATCTTTATAATTTGTCCACTTGTCCGCTATTGGACCAGCTGGAATTTTTGAATCTAATGCCATTTATAATTTAATATTAATGATTAAAATGATGAAATAATGCAATAAAAATAAACCCAAAAGGAACTACGATTGCAAAAGCATATCCGAAACCTTTCAATGATCTTGAATACTTATTATTAAACCCAACGGATTGAAAAGAAGAACTGAACCCGTGCCACAAGTGCAATGATAATAATAGAAATGATAGGGAATATAATCCGGTACGAATTGGACTTTCAAATTTTTCAGCTAACTCATGAAAATATCTTGTTTCATTCAACGGACTAACATCTACATACTTATACACCATTTCTGGAACCCAAAAATCGTAAAAATGCAATGCCAAAAATGCCAAAACAACTGAACCTGAAACAATCATATTTCTTGAAGCCCAAGGAGAACTCGCCGCCCCATTATTCTTTACGTACTTGATTGGTCTCGCAGCACGGTTTTTAAAATCTAGAACAAAACCCATGATGAAGTGAAAAATAACTCCAACAATTAGAACAGGTTGAATAACAAACTGAACCACAGGATTATTTCCCATGAAATGAGATATAGAGTTAAAAGTATCGGCACTGAAAACCGATGTCATATTGATAAAAAAGTGCTGTGCTAGAAACAACATCAAAAAAAGTCCTGAAAGTGCCATAGCTACTTTTTTTGCTATTGACGATTTCAATAATGCAGATTTTGCCATAAGATTTATATAATTTGTTTTAAAAAATTATACAAAAATAAGTCAATTAGACAGTAACTACAACCTTTTCGCTGTTATTTATAATGAT